>NZ_JBEOWF010000004.1:0-284746 GCF_040295925.1 Streptomyces sp. NPDC002588 | reverse complement strand
ACGAACGGCAAGGTCGAACGCTTCAACCGCACCCTGCTCGACGAATGGGCCTACGCCCGCCCCTACCGCTCAGAAGCCGAACGACGCGAAGCCTTCCCCCAGTGGCTGCACACCTACAATCACCACCGCGGACACACCGCGCTGCAAGGCCAACCACCCGCCAGCCGCGTCCCCAACCTCACAGGGCAATACACCTAGCACTCGATGATGTTCACCGCCAGCCCGCCCCGGGCCGTCTCCTTGTACTTGACGCTCATGTCCGCGCCCGTGTCCTTCATCGTCTTGATGACCTTGTCCAGGGACACCTTGTGGGAGCCGTCGCCGCGCAGGGCCATGCGGGCGGCGGTGACCGCCTTCACCGCGGCCATGCCGTTGCGTTCGATGCAGGGGATCTGGACCAGGCCGCCCACGGGATCGCAGGTCAGGCCGAGGTTGTGTTCCATGCCGATCTCGGCCGCGTTCTCGACCTGTTCGGGGGAGCCCCCCATGACCTCCGCGAGCGCGCCGGCCGCCATCGAGCAGGCGGAGCCGACCTCGCCCTGGCAGCCGACCTCGGCGCCGGAGATGGAGGCGTTCTCCTTGAAGAGCATGCCGATCGCGCCGGCGGCGAGCAGGAAGCGGACCACGCCCTCCTCGTCGGCGCCGGGGACGAAGTTCATGTAGTAGTGCAGGACCGCCGGGATGATGCCGGCCGCGCCGTTCGTCGGGGCGGTCACCACGCGGCCGCCCGCCGCGTTCTCCTCGTTCACCGCCATCGCGTAGAGGGTGATCCACTCCATGGAGTGGGCCAGCGGGTCGCCCTCCGCCCGCAGCTGACGGGCCGTCACGGCGGCCCGGCGGCGGACCCGCAGGCCGCCCGGCAGGATGCCCTCCCGGGACATGCCCCGGGAGACACACGCCCGCATCACCCGCCAGATGTCCAGGAGACCTTCGTGGATCTCCTTCTCGGTGCGCCAGGCACGCTCGTTCTCCAGCATCAGGGAGGAGATCGACAGGCCGGTCTCCTCCGTCAGGCGCAGGAGTTCGTCGCCCGTGCGGAAGGGGTACTTCAGCGCCGTGTCGTCGAGTTTGATGCGGTCGGCGCCCACCGCCTCCTCGTCGACCACGAAGCCGCCGCCCACGGAGTAGTACGTCTTCGTCAGCAGCTCGGCGCCCGAGGCGTCGTACGCCCACAGCGTCATGCCGTTGGCGTGGTAGGGGAGGGTTTTGCGGCGGTGGAGTTTCAGGTCCTCGGTGAAGGAGAACGGAATCTTCCGTTCGCCGAGGAGATCCAGCTCGCCCGTCGACCTGACGCCCTCCACGCGGTCGTCGGCGGTCTCCACGTCCACCGTGCGCGGGGAGTCGCCCGCCAGGCCCAGGAGGACGGCTTTCGGGGTGCCGTGGCCGTGCCCGGTGGCGCCGAGCGAGCCGTACAGCTCGGCGCGGACGCGGGTCACGGAGGGCAGCAGGCCCTCGTTGCGCAGCCGGCGTGCGAAAAGGCCCGCCGCGCGCATCGGGCCGACCGTGTGGGAGCTCGACGGGCCGATGCCGATCGAGAAGAGGTCGAAGACCGAGATGGCCACGGGAGACTCCTCGGGAGAGAGGCGGGGGCACGGGTACTCGGGTGCCCCCGCCGGGGGACTACTTGTTCAGGGCGGGGTACAGCGGGTGCCTGTCGGCCAGGGCCGTCACCCGGGCGCGCAGGGCCACGGCGTCGTACGACGGCTTCAGCGTCTCGGCGATCACATCCGCCACCTCCGCGAAGTCCTCGGCCGTGAAGCCGCGGGTCGCGAGGGCGGGGGTGCCGATGCGCAGGCCCGACGTCACCATCGGCGGGCGCGGGTCGTTCGGGACGGCATTGCGGTTGACCGTGATGCCGACCTCGTGGAGGCGGTCCTCGGCCTGCCGGCCGTCCAGCTCGGACTCGCGCAGGTCCACGAGGACGAGGTGCACGTCCGTGCCGCCGGACAGGACGTTCACCCCGGCCTCGCGGGCGTCGGCGGCCGTGAGGCGCTCGGCGAGGATCCGCGCACCGTCCACCGTACGGCGCTGGCGCTCCTTGAAGTCCTCCGAGGCGGCGACCTTGAAGGAGACCGCCTTCGCCGCGATCACGTGCTCCAGGGGGCCGCCCTGGAAGCCGGGGAAGACGGACGAGTTCAGCTTCTTGGCGAAGGACGACTTCGCGAGGATGATGCCGCCCCGCGGGCCGCCCAGCGTCTTGTGGGTGGTCGAGGTGACCACGTCCGCGTACTCCACCGGGTTCGGGTGCAGGCCCGCCGCCACCAGGCCCGCGAAGTGCGCCATGTCGACCCACAGGTACGCCTCGACCTCGTCGGCGATCCGGCGGAACTCCGCGAAGTCCAGCTGCCGCGGGTACGCCGACCAGCCCGCGATGATCACCTTCGGGCGGTGCTCCTTGGCCAGCTTCTCGACCTCGGCCATGTCGACCAGACCGGTCCGGTCGTCCACGTGGTACGCGACGACGTCGAACTGCTTGCCGGAGAAGTTCAGCCGCATCCCGTGGGTGAGGTGGCCGCCGTGCGCCAGGTCCAGGCCCAGGATGGTGTCGCCGGGCTGGGCCAGCGCGAACAGGGCGGCCTGGTTGGCGGAGGCGCCCGAGTGCGGCTGGACGTTGGCGTACTCGGCGCCGAACAGCTCCTTGATCCGGTCGATCGCGATCTGCTCGGCCACGTCGACGTGCTCGCAGCCGCCGTAGTAGCGGCGGCCCGGGTAGCCCTCGGCGTACTTGTTGGTCAGCACCGAGCCCTGCGCCTCCATGACCGCGAGCGGAGCGAAGTTCTCCGAGGCGATCATCTCGAGGGTGGACTGCTGGCGCTTCAGCTCGGCGTCGACCGCGGCGGCGATCTCCGGGTCGAGCTCATGCAGGGGCGTGTTCAGGACGGACATGCGTCTACGACTCCTCAGCCGGCGATGTAGGCGGTGTACTCGTCGGCGGACAGCAGGTCCTGCTGCTCGCCCGCGACGCGTACCTTGAACAGCCATCCGCCCTCGAAGGGGGCGGAGTTCACCAGCGCCGGGTCGTCCACCACGTCCTGGTTGACCTCGACGACCTCGCCGTCGACCGGCGAGTACAGCTCGCTGACCGACTTGGTCGACTCCAGCTCACCGCAGGACTCGCCCGCGGTCACCGCGGCACCGACCTCCGGCAGCTGGACGAAGACCACGTCACCGAGCGAGTTGGCCGCGTGCTCGGTGATGCCGATCGTCGAGACGCCGTCCGCGGCGGCCGACAGCCACTCGTGTTCCTTGCTGTAGCGCAGCGACTGGGGGTTGCTCATGGCCTGAATTCTCCTGTACGCGGATGAGTGCTGATGAATGAGGGACTGCGGAAGACCGGTGTGAGCAGCGGAAATGTGCGCGGGGTCACGCGCCCGACCGCTCCCGGCGGCTACTTGCGGCGCTTGTAGAAGGGCAGCGCCACGACCTCGTACGGCTCGTGACTGCCCCGGATGTCCACGCCGACACCCGGCGCGCCCGGCGTCGCGTGCGCGGCGTCGACGTAGGCCATCGCGATCGGCCGGCCCAGCGTGGGGGAGGGGGCACCGGAGGTGACCTCGCCGATCACCTCGCCGCCGGCGACGACGGCGTACCCCGCGCGCGGGACGCGGCGGCCCTCGGCGACCAGGCCGACCAGCACGCGCGGAGGCTTCGAAGCGGCACGGTCGGCCGCCTCGGCCAGCGCCTCGCGCCCCACGAAGTCGCCCTCCTTCCCGAACTTCACCACCCGCCCGAGTCCGGCGTCGAACGGGGTGAGCGAGGTCGACAGCTCATGGCCGTACAGCGGCATGCCCGCCTCCAGGCGCAGGGTGTCGCGGCAGGACAGACCGCACGGGACGAGCCCGGCGCCCTCGCCGGCCTTGGTCAGCGCCTGCCACAGCTCGACCGCGTGCTCAGGGCGCACGAACAGCTCGAAGCCGTCCTCGCCGGTGTACCCGGTGCGCGCGATCAGGGCGGGCACCCCGGCGACGGTGCCGGGCAGGCCCGCGTAGTACTTCAGGCCGTCGAGGTCGGCGTCGGTCAGCGCCTTCACGATCCCCGGTGACTCCGGTCCCTGTACGGCGATCAGCGCGTACGCGTCCCGGTCGTCGCGCACCTCCGCGTCGAAGCCCCCGGCCCGCTCGGCCAGCGCGTCCAGGACCACCTGGGCGTTGGAGGCGTTCGCGACCACCATGTATTCCGTGTCCGCGAGCCGGTAGACGATCAGGTCGTCCAGGATGCCGCCGTCGGCCCGGCAGATCATGGTGTAGCGGGCGCGGCCGACACCCACGGAGGCGAGGTCGCCCACCAGCGCGTGGTTCAGCAGGGCGGCCGCCTGCGGGCCGGTGACGGTGATCTCGCCCATGTGCGAGAGGTCGAAGAGGCCGGCCCGCGAGCGGACGGCGTTGTGCTCGTCGCGCTCCGAGCCGTAGCGCAGGGGCATGTCCCAGCCGGCGAAGTCGGTCATCGTCGCGCCGAGCGAGCGATGCACGGCATCGAGCGCGGTACGACGGATGTGGGTGCTGCTCATCGGACGGTTGTCTCCCAAGGCATGGATACGAGGCGTGGACGACAGGCGGGGTCGTTCCTCCCCATCTGTCATCGGAACCTGAGAGGTTCGCCATGACCGCGCGGGGCATGACTTGCACCTTGGGTGGGACCACCGCAAGGGCGGTCCGCTTTTCAGATGTGCCTCGCCCGCGCGGTAACGGGGCCTGAGAGATTCAAGGGAGGGACTTGCTCCTTCGGCGCCCCGGCGAAAACTGCTGCTGGGGACTCTCCCGCGCGGATTCAAACGGCCGGTATGCAGTTGGCGCGCTCATCATTGCACGCCCCGCCCGCGCGCGGCAGAGCGGCATCTGTAACCGGCCTGTGGCAGTACGCGCACAAAAACGCTGGACGCCGGGTATTACCTTCTCTTTACACTCGACGGGCAGAGGATCTCCGAGCCCAAGGGGAGGACGATCACGGTGAACAGGACCACGGCGTACGCCACGACCACGGGCATCGCGCTGCCGAAGCAGCCCGCCGCCCAGGCCCGCGAGCGGTGCGGCGAGCGCCCGGCACCCGTCGTCCGCGACCTGCGCGAGCGGTCCGGCCACAGCCCGCACGGCCTGCTCTTCGGCCACCGGGACCTGGTCGTGGTCACCGGCCTGCCCGGCAGCGGCAAGTCCACGCTGATGCGGCGCGCCGTCCGGGGCGTCCGGATCGACTCCCAGGACACCCGCGACCGCTGGGACGCCCTCGCCCCCCGGTTCGTGCCCTACGCCGTCTACCGCCCCCTGGTCCGCCTCGCGCACTACGCCGGACTGCGCCGCGCCCTGCGGGCCGGCGAGGGCGTCGTCGTGCACGACTGCGGGACGCAGGCCTGGGTCCGCGACTGGCTGGCCCGCGAGGCCCGCCGCCGCGGCGGCGCCCTCCACCTGCTGCTGCTCGACGTCACCCCGGACCTGGCGATCGAGGGCCAGCGCGAGCGCGGCCGCGGCGTCTCGCGATACGCCTTCCTGCGCCACCGCAGGGCCGCCGCCCGCCTCATCCGTTCCGTGGAGAAGGGCCGGCTCCCGGCGGGCGTCGGCTCGGCGGTCCTGCTCGACCGCGACGCGGCGGACACCCTGAGCCGGATCGGCTTCACCGGGTGAGGCCCCCGAACCGGATGCGGACGCCAAGGGCTGAGGAAAGTCCCGGTGCACCCGCTAGCCTTTCAGCCACAGCAGCGGTTCCCAGCAGGCGGTAGGCAGATGGACTTCCCCCCGGCGGACTTCCCGGTCTCCCCGGACTTCCCGGCGCAAGCACACCCCCACCCGCACGGCGGATGGCCCGGCAACGAGCTGGAGGAGGTGCTCTCCGCCTCCCTCGGCATGCCCGGCGCCGGCGGCCGCATCGTCGAGGTGCTCGGCCGCAGCTTCGTCTGGGTGCCCCTGCCCAGCGGCGGCGGCCCGCACAGCGGCCCCCTCGACCTCCCCACGGTGGAGCTGGAGGGCCAGGCCTATGTGCCGGTGTTCAGCTCCGAGGAACAGTTCCGTCAGGTCGTCGGCTCGCACATGTCGTTCACCATCGCCCCGGCCGTGGAGTTCGCCCGCGGGCTGCCCCCGCAACTCGGCATCCTCGTCAACCCGGACGGCGTGGTGGCCGTCCCGCTGCCCCCGCCGGCCGTGGCCGAGCTGTGCCGGGCGGGCCGCACCATGCTGGACGGCCCCGCGAGCGGCGGCCGCGTCCGCCTCTTCGAGCCCGACTGGCAGGACGACCCGATGGACTTCCTCGCCGCGGCCTCCGCAGAGTTCGAGGCGACGGGAGTGGTCCTGACGGCCCGCCGCTGCCTGGCCGCCGTCGAGACGGCCGACCCGGTCATGTTCGTCGGCGTCGAACTCACCCACCTGGACGGCGACCTCCGCGAACTCCCGCTGGACGCGTTGGGCCGGGCGATGGGCCGGGTCTCCGTCAAGTGGCCGGTCAACCTGATTCTTCTGGACGTCGCACAGGATCCGGTGGGGGAGTGGATGAGGGACCGCATACGCCCGTTCTACACAAAGGGCCACTAGTGCCGCGGCCGGGGGCGGCGCCGCAAGGGCGCGGTGCCGTATCGGCCGGCGGCTTTGCGGCGGGGCTCGACGAGCCGCACACGACCCGCACGCGCGAACGCACAACGGGTCCTGTCACAGATGGCGCTTAAGCTGGACCACAACGCGGGGCAGAACAAAAAAGAAGGGGCGGTACAGGTGAGCGCCAGCGGCATCGCGGCCGGACAGGTCGAGCACATGCTGCGCCAGGTCACGCCCGGGCGCTACGACGCCTACGAGGCGCTCCTGCGCGCGCTCGCGACCCCCTCCTCCGGCCAGGTCTGGATGCTTCTGTGGACGGGCCGGGCCGGCTCCCCCGAAGCCCAGTACGGGAACATGGAGGTGGACGGCCACGGCTACGCCCCCTGTGTCACCTCCGCCCAGGAGCTCTCGGCCAGCGGCTGGAACCGGGCGTACGAGGTGGTCGACGGGGTCGACGTGGCCCGCACCCTCTACCCCGACCACTACGGTCTCTGGCTGAACCCGCACACCCCCGGCGGCGGCGTCGGCATCCCCTGGCTGGATCTGCGCCGCATCGCGACCGGCCTGGACCGCCAGCCCGCCGGACCGCTCAGACTCGCCGAACCGGGCATCGAGATCCCCCAGTTCTACGCACTGCTCGCGCAGAACGCCCATCGCACCCCGGTGGTCCGCGCCCTGCGCCGCGCCTGGGTGCAGCCGGCTCTCGGCGCGCCCTATCTGGCCATCGGGCTCGACGTGTACGACACCTCGCCGCCGGCCGTGGACGCCGTTCGGGCGATGATGCAGCAGTCGATCGGAGCCGTACCGGACGGACTGCCGGTGTCGACGGTCGCGATGACCGACGAGCACGACCCGGTGGTGATGTGGATGCGGGCGAGTGCCCGGCCGTTCTACGACCGTGAGGCTCACGCTCCCGCCGCCCCGGCCCAGGCTCCCGCGGGAGGCTACGGCTACCCGCCCACCGGCAGATACTGATTTCGGACATCCGGAACACCCCGGACATCAACGCTTCTTGTCGGCTCGTCACTCTCGGACACCGTCGTCCGGTCGGATGGAGATTTCCTCCGGGGATCTTCGCGCGTAGATGGCGACGATTGGTCCTTTTCTCACCCGGTGTGACCTACTACGTCGCCGTCCGACCCCCGTTACCCCGCGTCCGGATAACGGAATCCTCTTACCCGCATCACGTTTGCGCATCCTTTCGCCGCCAACTCTGGCTACAGATCGCCAAAGCGTTGAAGACTCCCGGTCCAGGGGACTTCGTCCCTGTGTACGACGGACGATCACGCCGCCACAGCGGCAAGTGTGGGCCGGCCACCGCCGGTTGAGAGGGGTCCCTGCCAGATGACGGCACCATTGCACGAGCCGACCGCGGAAGCGGCCCCGAGCGCGGCCGACGAAGCGGCGGTCGCCACCGCCGGCGCCAAGGCCGTACAGGGCCGTTCCCTGGGCCGGATCGCCTGGGAGCGGCTGAAGCGGGACAAGCTCGCTCTCACGGGCGGCGTAGTCGTGCTCCTGCTCATCGTGGTCGCGCTCCTCGCCCCGGTCATCACCAGCCTGCTCGGCCAGGACCCGAACGAGTATCACGAGAACCTCATCGACCCGCTGTTCAGCACGCCCACGGGCTCTCTGGGCGGCGTCAGCGGCGACCACCTGCTCGGCGTCGAGCCGGTCAACGGCCGTGACATCTTCGCCCGCATCCTCTACGGCGCCCGTATCTCGCTGCTCGTGGGCTTCCTGTCCGCGATCGTCGCCGTGATCTTCGGAACCGTCCTCGGCATCCTCGCCGGCTTCTTCGGCGGCTGGGTCGACTCCGTCATCAGCCGGGTCATGGACGGTCTGCTCGCCTTCCCCCAGCTGCTGTTCATCATCGCGCTGGTCTCCGTCATGCCGAGCAACCTGCTGGGGCTCACCGGTTCGAGCGTGCGCGTGTTCGTGATGATCGTGGTGATCGGCTTCTTCGGCTGGCCCTACATCGGACGCGTGGTGCGCGGTCAGACCCTGTCGCTGCGCGAGCGCGAGTACGTCGAGGCCGCCCGCTCGCTGGGCGCCGGGCGGCTGTACATCCTGTTCAAGGAACTGCTGCCCAACCTCGTCGCCCCGATCGTCGTCTACACGACGATGATGATCCCGACCAACATCCTCACCGAGGCGGCCCTCAGCTTCCTGGGCGTGGGCGTCAAGCCGCCCACCGCCTCCTGGGGCCAGATGCTCTCGAGCGCGATCGACTACTACGAGTCCGACCCCATGTACATGGTGGTCCCGGGTGTGGCGATCTTCATCACCGTGCTGGCCTTCAACCTCTTCGGCGACGGCGTCCGGGACGCGCTCGACCCGAAGGCGTCCCGCTGAACCGCCGCACCACAGCTCACCTCACAGCCCGCACCACAGCCGCACCCCAAACGTCCCGTGGCCTTCACACGGGGTCTCTCATCTATCCGGAGGATCCGAGATCGTGACTACCCAACGCACCACAGGGCGGCGGAAGCAGGCATTTGCCGCTGCCGCCGCGGTCGCCGCGCTGCTGACCACGGCGGCGTGCGGCGGCGGTGACAGTGACAACGGCAAGGGTTCGGCCACCGGCGCCGCCGGCTACAACGCCGCGAACGAGAAGGTCGCCCAGGCCTCCCTCGCCAAGAAGGGCGGCACGCTGAAGTTCGGCGGCGCCCAGGACGCCGACTTCTGGGACACCACGCGCGGCTACTACGGCTTCATGTGGAACTTCGCCCGCTACTACAGCCGTCAGCTCGTCACGAACAAGGCCGAGCCCGGCGCGGCCGGCTCCGAGCTCACCCCGGATCTCGCCACCGGTCTCGCCAAGGTCACCGACGACGGCAAGACCTACACGTACACCCTGCGTGACGGCAGCACGTGGGAGGACGGCAAGGCGATCACGTCCAAGGACATCAAGTACGGCATCGAGCGCGTGTGGGCGCAGGACGTCCTCTCCGGCGGTCCGACGTACCTGAAGGACATCCTTGACCCCAAGGGCGATTACAAGGGCCCCTACAAGGACACCTCCAAGGACAAGCTCGGTCTGAAGGCGATCGACACGCCCGACGACAAGACGATCGTCTTCCACCTCCCCAAGGCCAACTCGGACTTCGAGGAGATCCTGTCCCTGGTCTCGGCCTCCCCGGTCCGTCAGGACAAGGACACCAAGGCCAAGTACACGCTGCACCCGTTCTCCTCGGGCCCGTACAAGTTCGAGTCCTACACCCCGGGCAAGGACCTCACCCTGGTCCGCAACACCGAGTGGAAGCAGGCCTCGGACCCGATCCGCAAGGCCTACCCGGACAAGATCACCGTCAAGTTCTTCTCGGACGCCAACCAGCTCGACCAGCGTCTGATCAACGGTGACATCGACCTCGACATCAACCAGACCGGCATGTCGCCGCAGGGCCGCACCACCGCCCTGAAGGAGCACAAGGCCAACCTGGACAACCCGACCACGGGTTACATCCGGTACGCGGCCTTCCCGCAGAACGTGAAGCCGTTCGACAACATCGAGTGCCGCAAGGCCGTGATCTACGGCGCCGACCACGTGTCGCTGCAGACCGCGCGCGGTGGCCCGGTCGCCGGTGGCGACATCGGCACCAACATGCTGCCGCCGTTCCTCCCGGGTGGCGAGGGCCAGAAGTACGACCCGTACGGGATCTCCGGTGCCGGCAAGTCCGGCGACGTGGCCAAGGCCAAGGAGGCCCTGAAGGCCTGCGGCAAGCCGAGCGGCTTCAAGACCACCATCGCGGTCCGCAACAACAAGCCGGTCGAGGTGGCCACCGCCCAGTCCCTGCAGGCGTCGCTGAAGAAGATCGGCATCACCGCCGACATCGACCAGTACGACGGCTCGCAGTCCTCCGGCATCATCGGTAGCCCCACCAACGTGGCGAAGAAGGGCTACGGCATCATCATCATGGGCTGGGGCGCCGACTTCCCGTCGGTCCAGGGCTTCGGTCTGCCGCTGTGGGACAGCAAGTACATCGCGCAGAGCGCCAACAACAACTACGCGCTCATCAAGGACAAGACCATCGACGGTCTGTTCGACAGCTACGTCACGACCCTGGACGACGCCGGCAAGGCCAAGATCGCCACGGAGATCAACCACAAGGTGATGGAAGGCGCGTACTACCTGCCCTTCACCTTCGAGAAGACCATCAACTGGCGCTCGGACAACCTGGCGAACGTCTACACCAGCGCGGGCACGAACGGCACGTACGACTTCGTGAACCTCGCCCTGAAGAACCCGAAGAAGTAAACCCCGGCACACCCGCCGAACGGCACGAAAGGCAGGTGAAGGCCGGCGCGGCGTGACCGCGGGCCACCTGGAGGTCCCCCCCCAACGTCCATAAGACAGTGGGGGGAGACCGGAGGTGGCCCGCGGTCCGCGGCGGGCCGAGAGCTGTGCTCGCTTATCTCATCAGGCGGTTGTTCGCCGCCGCAGTGATGCTCGTGGTCATCGTCATGGTGGTCTTCGGCATCTTCTTCCTGATCCCCAAGTGGGCGGGCGTCGACATCGCGCTGAGCTTCGTGGGCAAGCAGGCCGACCCCGCGTCCGTCGAGGGCGTGCGGGAGAAGCTGGGTCTGGCCGACCCGATCTACGTCCAGGTCTGGGAGTTCTTCAAGGGCATCTTCGCCGGCCGCACCTACACGGGCGGCGGGGACACCATCCACTGCGCCGCCCCGTGCTTCGGCTACTCCTTCCGCAGCGAGCAGGCCATCTGGCCGGTACTCACCGACCGCTTCCCGGTCACCCTGGGACTGGCGCTCGGTGCCGCCGTGCTGTGGCTGGTCTTCGGTGTCGCCGCGGGTGTGCTCTCCGCTCTCAAGCGGGGCAGCCTGTGGGACCGCGGCGCGATGGTCATCGCGCTCTCCGGTGTCTCCCTGCCGATCTACTTCACCGGCATGATCGCTCTGTCGATCTTCGTCTACGGACTGAATCTGTTCGACGGGCAGTACGTGCCTCTGGAAGACAGCTTCAGCGGCTGGTTCGGCGGCATGATCCTGCCGTGGATCACCCTCGCGTTCCTGTACGCGGCGATGTACGCCCGGATCACCCGCGCCACCATGCTGGAGATCCTCGGCGAGGACTACATCCGCACCGCCCGCGCCAAGGGCCTCAAGGAGCAGGTCGTCATCGGCAAGCACGCCATGCGCTCCACGATGACCCCGATCCTGACCATGCTCGGCATGGACCTCGGCGCCCTGATCGGCGGCGCGATCCTGACCGAGACCGCGTTCAACCTGCCCGGCCTCGGCCAGGCGGTCCTGGGCGCCATCAAGAACCAGGACCTGCCCGTCATCCTGGGCGTCACCCTGATCACCTCCCTCGCGGTGCTCGTCGCCAACCTCGTGGTGGACATCCTTTACGCCGTGATCGACCCCCGAGTGAGGCTCGCATGACCGACCTCAGCAAGACCGGAGCGGCCGTGGGCGAGCCCACCCCCGCCTCCCCGGCGCCGTCCTCCTTCCTCGAAGTGCGTGACCTCAAGGTGCACTTCCCGACCGACGACGGCCTGGTCAAGTCCGTCGACGGGCTCAGCTTCCAGCTGGAGAAGGGCAAGACCCTCGGTATCGTGGGCGAGTCCGGCTCCGGCAAGTCGGTGACCTCGCTCGGCATCATGGGCCTGCACACCGCCGGCCAGTACGGCAAGCGCAAGGCGCAGATCTCCGGCGAGATCTGGCTGGACGGCACCGAACTGCTGTCCGCCGACCCGGACCACGTGCGCAAACTGCGCGGCCGCGAGATGGCGATGATCTTCCAGGATCCGCTGTCGGCGCTGCACCCGTACTACACGATCGGCCAGCAGATCGTGGAGGCGTACCGGATCCACCACGATGTCGACAAGAAGACCGCGAAGAGGCGCGCGGTGGAGATGCTCGACCGGGTCGGTATCCCGCAGCCCGACAAGCGCGTCGACAACTACCCGCACGAGTTCTCCGGCGGTATGCGTCAGCGTGCGATGATCGCGATGTCGCTGGTCAACAACCCCGAACTGCTCATCGCGGACGAGCCGACGACCGCCCTCGACGTGACCGTCCAGGCGCAGATCCTCGACCTCATCCGTGATCTGCAGAAGGAGTTCGGCTCCGCGGTCATCGTCATCACCCACGACCTGGGCGTCGTCGCCGAACTCGCCGACGACATCCTGGTGATGTACGGCGGGCGGTGTGTCGAGCGCGGCCCGGCGGACAAGGTGTTCTACGAGCCGCGGCACCCCTACACCTGGGGTCTGCTCGGCTCGATGCCGCGGCTGGACCGCGAGCAGCAGGAGCGCCTGATCCCGGTCAAGGGCTCCCCGCCCTCCCTGATCAACGTCCCGTCCGGCTGCGCCTTCAACCCGCGCTGCCCGTACGCGGACCTCCCGAAGGACAACGTCACCCGCACCGTCCGTCCCGAGCTCGCCGAGGTCGGCAGCCGGCACTGGGCGGCCTGCCACCTTGAGCCGGAGCAGCGGGAGCGTATCTGGACCGAAGAGATTGCGCCGAAGCTGTGAGTGACGAGAAAGCGGTGACGATTCCCGCGCAGGCTGCCGAGACCCGTCGGTCCGACGGCGAGGTGCTGCTCAAGGTCACCGGGCTGCAGAAGCACTTCCCGATCAAGAAGGGCCTGCTCCAGCGGCAGGTCGGGGCGGTGCACGCGGTCGACGGTCTGGACTTCGAGGTCCGCTCCGGTGAGACGCTCGGTGTGGTGGGCGAGTCCGGCTGCGGCAAGTCGACCATGGGCCGGCTGATCACGCGGCTCCTCGAACCGACCGGCGGCAAGGTCGAGTTCCAGGGCAAGGACATCACGCACCTCGGCGTCGGCGGCATGCGCCCGCTGCGCCGCGACGTGCAGATGATCTTCCAGGACCCGTACTCCTCGCTGAACCCGCGCCACACCATCGGCACGATCATCGGCGCCCCCTTCAAGCTCCAGGGCGTGGCGCCCGAGGGCGGCATCAAGAAGGAGGTGCAGCGGCTGCTGTCGGTGGTCGGTCTCAACCCCGAGCACTACAACCGCTACCCGCACGAGTTCTCCGGCGGCCAGCGCCAGCGCATCGGCATCGCCCGCGCGCTCGCGCTGAACCCGAAGCTGGTAGTGGCCGACGAGCCCGTCTCCGCGCTGGACGTGTCGATCCAGGCCCAGGTGGTGAACCTGCTCGACGACCTTCAGCAGGAGCTCGGCCTGACGTACGTGATCATCGCGCACGACCTCTCGGTCGTCCGGCACGTCTCGGACCGGATCGCGGTGATGTACCTCGGCAAGATCGTGGAGCTGGCCGACCGCGACCTGCTCTACAAGTCGCCGATGCACCCGTACACCAAGGCGCTCATGTCGGCGGTGCCGATCCCGGACCCCCGGCGCAAGAACGCCAAGAGCGAGCGGATCCTGCTCAAGGGCGACGTGCCCTCGCCGATCTCGCCGCCGAGCGGCTGCCGCTTCCACACCCGGTGCTGGAAGGCGACGGAGGTCTGCAAGACCACCGAGCCGCCCCTGCTGGAGCTGCGGCCCGGCCAGCAGGTCGCCTGTCACCACCCGGAGAACTTCGCGGACCAGGCTCCGCAGGACACCGTCCTGCTGACGGTCGCGAAGGAGGCTGCGGAGCTGGTGGCCGACGAGGTCCTCGCCGAGTCGGCGGAGACCTCGGCGGCGGTGGCGGCGGAGGTCGCCTCGTCCGAGGAGGCTCCCGAGGTCACGAAGACCGAGGCGGCGAAGGCGGACGGCCAGGAGTCAACCGACAAGTAGCGCATGACGAGTTGGCAAAGTCATGCACATGCCCGAACGGGAGAGATCAGAGTCGTCCGTGTCCGATTATCGGCACGCGCGAAAGGGACGACCCTTGTTACTCTCCCGTTCGGCACGTTTCACAGCCGTCGCCACCGCGGCGGCTTCTTTCTTCGCCATCGCCGCGTCCTCCGCCCCGGCTCCCGGAGCGGCCGGCATCGGCGACACCTACTTCCCCCGGCTCGGCAACGGCGGCTTCGACGCCCGCCACTACGACCTGGGCCTGGCGTACGACCCCGACACCGACCGCCTCGACGGCCGTACGACGATCACCGCCCGCGCCACCCAGAACCTCTCGTCCTTCGATCTGGACCTGCAGAAACTGGAGGTCACCCGGGTCGAGGTGGACGGCAGACGGGCGCAGTTCACCCGTGACGGCGACGAGATCAGGGTCACTCCGAGCGGAACGCTCCGCAAGGGCCGCACCTTCGAGGTCACCGTCACCTACGGCGGCATCCCCGAACCCCTCAACGGTCCCATCGTCTTCGGTTCGGACTACGGCTGGATGAAGACCGCCGACGGCGTCTTCGTCGCCTGTGAGCCCAATGCCGCGTCCACCTGGTTCCCGTCCAGCGACCACCCCTCCGACAAGGCCACCTACGACATCCGGATCAAGGCGCCGAAGGGCCTGACCGCCGTCTCCAACGGCCGGCTGGTCTCGGCGTACGACAAGGGCGCCTCGACCTACACCCACTGGCGCGAGTCGAAGCCGATGGCGACCTACCTGGCGACCGCCACGATCGGGACGTTCGACGTGAAGACCGGGACGACCCCCGGCGGCACCCCGATCTACGTCGCCATCGACCCCGTGCTCACGAACGGCAACAGCGTCGACGTGTACGGCGTGACGGCCGCCGCGACCGACTACTGGTCGCAGGTCTTCGGCCCGTACCCGTTCGAGGAGACCGGTGCGATCGTCGACGACATGCCGCAGGCCGGGTTCTCGCTCGAGGTGCAGTCGAAGCCGGTGTACTCCGCCGTCCGCAACGAGACGACGATCGTGCACGAACTGGCCCACCAGTGGTTCGGCGACTCCGTCTCGGTGGCGCACTGGAAGGACATCTGGCTGAACGAGGGCTTCGCCACCTACGCCCAGTGGCTGTGGGCCGAACACCAGGGCACCCGCTCGGCGCACGATTCCTTCCTGGCCGGATACGACTCCCGTCCCGGCACCTCCTCCTTCTGGCAGACGGTCGTCGGCGACCCGCAGCGCGACACCATGTTCGCCTCGGCCGTCTACCAGCGCGGCGCGATGACCCTCCAGATGCTGCGCGAGCGCATCGGCGACACCGCCTTCTTCAGGCTGCTCCCGACCTGGACGAAACTGCACCGCTACGGCAACGCGGACACCGACGACTTCATCCGCCTCGCCGAGAAGATCTCCGGGCAGCAGCTCGACGACCTGTTCCAGACCTGGCTGTTCACCACAGGGAAACCGTCCCTGTAGAGCCGTATCACCTGGCTTTGTAAGGTCCATGGTCGCCGTTGGGTGACAATATAAGGGTGATCCAGCAGATTTTCAGTCCCTCCGTCCAACACGGGCTCGACCTGGCCGGCATCTTCGTGTTCGCCATCTCCGGCGCGCTGCTGGCCGTCCGCAAGAACTTCGACGTGTTCGGCATAGCCGTGCTCGCCGAGGTCACCGCGCTGGGCGGAGGACTGTTCCGGGACCTGGTCATCGGGGCCGTGCCCCCGGCCGCCTTCACGGACCTGGGGTACTTCCTCACCCCGCTGTTCGCGGCCGTCCTGGTGATCTTCCTCCACCCCCAGGTGGAGCGCATCCAGGCGGCCGTGAACGTCTTCGACGCGGCCGGCCTCGGCCTGTTCTGCGTCACGGGCACGATGAAGGCGTACGACCACGGCCTCGGCCTGACCGCGTCGGCGGCCCTGGGTCTGGCGACCGCCGTCGGCGGGGGAGTGCTGCGGGACGTGCTGGCCAACGAGGTGCCGTCGCTGCTGCGCTGGGACCGTGACCTCTACGCGGTACCGGCCATCGTCGGCGCCACGATGGTGGTGCTCTGCATCCGCTACGACGCCCTCACCCCGGCGGCCGGCGGCCTCGCGGCCGTCACCGCCTTCGGCCTGCGGCTGCTCGCGATCCGGTTCCACTGGCGAGCGCCTCGTGCGTGGAACCGGCGCTCGACGGTACGCGAGGAGCAGTCCCCCGGGCGGTGATCCGGTGCTGATCCATCTGGGTCGTCAGCCAGCGGAACACCGGCACCAGCTGCGGCCGCCACAACGCCATGTTGTGGCCGCCCGCGCTCTTCGGTATGTAGACCACGTGCACGGTGGTGGGTGCCTTCGCCTCCCGCTGGAGGGCGAGTCCGTCCTCGTAGCCGTCGTGCGGCTGGCCGGAGACGTAGAGCGCCACGGCGGGCGGAGCCGCGGCCCGGGCGAGCATCAGAGCGGGGTCGGTGGCGCGGCGCAGGGCGGGGTCCTGGGCCGTCAGCGAGTCCCGTTCGCCTGCGGGGTCGTTGTAGCCGGACATGCTCACCGCCGCCCGGTAGCGGTCGGGGTGGGCGAGGGCCAGCCTGGCCGCGCAGTGTGCCCCGGCCGAGTACCCGGCCACCGCCCAGCCCTTGGGGGCGGGCTCGGCCCGGAAGTTGTCCCGCACCATCTTCGGCACGTCGACGCTCAGCCAGGTGTCGGCGTTCACCGTGCCGGGCACGTTGGCGCAGCCGGTGTCCACGCCGGGCAGCAGGGTGGTGCGGGGCGCGACCAGGATGAACGGCGCGATCCTGCCCTCCCGCATCAGCGGGGCCAGCTGGGTGTTCGCGTGCAGCGACCCGAACCACGACTTCGGCGAGCCGGGATAGCCCGGCAGCAGCTCCACGACGGGGAACCTGCGGTGGGCGTAGGCGGCCTCGTGGTACTGCGGGGGCAGCCAGACGTAGACCTCGGCGTTCACGCCGGACACCCGGCCCTCGACCTGGGTGACGCGGACCCCGCCGCCCACCTCCCTGAAGTGCTGCCGGACTCTCGGCAGCCGGCTCAGCGCGATGCCGCCGGTGCCGTCGGCGCCCAGATCGGCGGCCTGCTGCACATGGTCGCTGGTGCCGAGCAGGTCGGACCAGTTGTCGTAGAGGTTGTCGGTGTTGTTGACCAGGACGAAGACCAGCGCCACCGCCGTCCCCTGGGCGAACATCAGCATCAGTACCCGGGCCGCGCCCCGCAGGATCCTCGGTCCCCGGATCCGCGACCACAGCACGAGTGGGAGCGCGACGGCGACGACGGACAGTGCGACGAGGGTGTAGAGGAACGTGCTTCCGGTGAGGCTCATGCCCTCCTAGAGGGAGACCCGGCAGGAGGGGTTCACGGCGGAGTGCGGACACTTACCGAGAAATTGCCCGCTTCTCACCGGGCGCTACATCTCCCCGGACAGCCAAAGCTACCGCTTAGTAATCAGCTGTTGTACCGTTCAGCCATGCCAGAAGCAGCTATCGCGACAGCGACGGTGAGCGAGTTCGACCGCGACACCGCGCTCACCCGGCGCACCCCCGGTGTCTACGAGATCGACCTCTCGGCCGGCTGGACGATCATCAGCGCCGTCAACGGCGGCTATCTGCTCGCCGTCCTCGGCCGCGCCCTCGCGGACGCCCTGCCGCACCGGGACCCGTTCACGATCTCGGCCCACTACCTCACCGCCTCCCAGCCGGGCCCGGCCGTGGTCCGCACGGACGTGGTCCGCACCGGCCGCACCCTGTCGACCGGGCAGGCCTCGCTCTTCCAGTACGACGAGCGGGGCGCCGAGGTGGAGCGGATCCGCGTCCTCGCCTCCTACGGCGACCTGGACTCCCTCCCGGACGACGTCCGCACGGCCGCGAAGCCCCCGGCGTTGCCGCCGATCGAGCAGTGCTTCGGCCCCGAAGACGGTCCGGCACCCGTCGACGGCAGCTCGGCCATCGCCGACCGGCTGATGCTCAAGCTGGACCCCTCCACCCTCGGCTGGGCGCTCGGGCAGCCCTCCGGCAAGGGCGAGATGCGGGCCTGGTTCGGCCTGAAGGACGGCCGCGACCCCGACCCGCTCTCCCTGCTGCTCGCCGTGGACGCCCTGCCGCCGACCGCCTTCGAGATCGGTCTGCGCGGCTGGGTGCCCACGGTCGAACTCACGGTCCACGTCCGCTGCCGGCCCGCCCCGGGCCCCCTGCGCGTCTCCATCACCACCCGCAACCTCGCGGGCGGCTTCCTCGAGGAGGACGCGGAGGTCTGGGACAGCGCCGACCGGCTGGTGGCCCAGTCACGCCAGCTGGCACGGGTCAGGCTCGGCTGAGCGGCTCCCGCGGCCGCTTCTGTCACGGAGCTGTACCAGCGCACCGAGCGGTCACGAGAGGGGAAGTCGCAGGTCAGCGTGGTTTCTTGGGGGGCGCTTTACCTCATTGACAGGCGGCGGACAGAGCGGGCTCAAGGAAGGCTCAGCCGCCGTTGGTTGAGTTCGCGTCCTCAGGACTCCCTCATCCCGCTTGGAGCTGTCTCTCATGAAGCGTGTGCGTCTCCTCCCCGCCGTGGCGCTGTTGGCGCTCTCGCCCCTCGCCCTGGTGGCCTGTGGTTCGGGCGACTCCTCGTCCTCCTCGAGCGGCAACTCCGGCCAGCAGAACTGCCAGGCGCCGTCCGGCATGCCGACCGGTGCCGCCCCGAGCGGCGCTCCGTCGGGCGCGCCGACCGGTGCCGCGGCCTCCGGCCGGCCGACCGGCACCCCGACCGGTACGCCCACCGGTGTTCCCTCCGGCATGCCGAGCGGCGGCCCCGGCGGTCAGGGCGGCCCCGGCGGGGGGCAGGGCGGCGGCTGCGGCGGCCCGGGCGGCGGCCAGGGCCAGCAGGCCCAGCAGCAGGGCTGACGGTCCGCCGGCTGCGCGGTGCGAGGGGCGGCACACCCGGGGAGCGGGTGCGCCGCCCCTCGCGCGTGCGCCGAGCCGTGTGCGGCCGGGGCCGGTCAGTCCGGCCAGTGCCGGCGGCCGATGCTGATCAGCCGCATCTGGCGGGTCGCGCGCAGACGGATGCGTTCCCGTTCCCGCGGCGACGCCTCCAGGGCCTCCAGGAAGAGCGAGGCCGTGATGAGCATCTGGTCGACGTACAGATGCGACAGCATCAGCAGGTCGTCGTCGCTCCAGCCCTTCGCCTCGGGGTCCTCGGCCAGCTCGTCCTTCACCTCCTCGGCGAACCGGCCCAGCTGGTCCCGGATCGCCTCCCGCACCGGCTGGACGCCGCCGTGCCGCTCCCGCGCGATGAACCGCACGTGCGCCGGCTGCGTGGTCACATGCCGCTCGATCAGCTCGACGGCGCGGGTGATGCGTTCGTCGCTCGACTCGGCGGTGGTCACCGCGGTGCGGATCATCGGGTGCAGACTGCCCAGCGCCTCCTCGACCAGTGCCACGCCGAGATCCGCCGTGGAGCGGAAGTGCCGGTAGAAGGCGGTCGGGGCGACCCCGACGGCGCGGGTGACCTCGCGCAGCCCCAGGCTGCTCAGGCTCTGCTCCTCCAGCAGCCCGAGCGCCGCGTCCAGGAGCGACTGCCGGGTCTTCTGCTTCTGGGCCTGTCGGACGCCGAGGGTGTGACTCATGTCATCCAGTTAACAACTGTTCTCTGTAATTGGAAAGCCGGAGGACGCGCTAGACTCAAAGTCAGTGCACAACTGTTACTACAACTGTTCACTCAAATGTAACGAGAACCGACCCGGAGGGGGATCCGAACCCATGCTGTTCCTCGTCGCCGCTCTGCTGCTGCTCGGTGTCGTCATGGGCACCGTCGCCCACGCGCCGCTCGGCTTCACGCTCGTCGCCTCCGTGGTGATCGCCGCCTGGCTCGGCATCTTCGCGCTCCGCGAGCGCCACGCCCGCCGCACCCGCACCCACTGACCGGCCACCGCCCGACAGGAGCTGACCCGCCATGCAACTCACCGCCCCGGCCCACGACCGCGCCCCCCGCCCCACCGGCGTCCGCGACACCGACGGCATGGCCGTCGCGTCCTTCATCCTCGGCCTCGTCGGCCTGCTCGTCCTCAACCTCTTCCTCGGCCCGATCGCCATCGTGCTGGCCTCGATCGCCCTGATCCGCGGCACCTCCCGCCGTGGCCGCGCGCTGCTGGGCCTCACCCTCGGGATCGCCGACCTGCTGGTCCTGCTCGCCTTCATGCAGGCGGACTCCACGGTGTCGTGGAGCTTCTGACCGAAGGCCCCTGCCCGCGAGCGGGCACCTTGCCCGGAGGTCCCCCGGCCCGGCCCCGTAGAATCGTGGCCACCATGGCATACCTCGACCACGCCGCGACCACCCCGATGCTCCCGGAGGCAGTCGAGGCACTCAGCGCGCACCTGGGCATCACCGGCAACGCCTCCTCCCTGCACGCGTCCGGCCGCCGTGCGAGGCGGACGGTCGAGGAGTCCCGCGAGACCCTCGCGGAAGCGCTCGGCGCCCGCCCCAGCGAGGTCGTGTTCACCTCCGGCGGCACCGAGGCCGACAACCTCGCCGTCAAGGGCCTGTACTGGGCCCGCCGAGACGCCGACCCGGCCCGCACCCGGGTACTGGCCAGCCCCGTCGAGCACCACGCGGTCCTGGACGCCGTCCACTGGCTGGGCGAGCACGAGGGCGCCCGCGTCGAGTACCTCCCCGTCGACGCGCATGGCCGGGTCCATCCGGAAGCCCTTCGCGAGGCCGTCGCCCGCGACCCCGGCGACGTGGCGCTCGCCACCGTGATGTGGGCCAACAACGAGATCGGCACCGTCCAGCCGGTCCGTGAACTCGCCGACGTCGCCACCGAGTTCGACATCCCGCTGCACGCCGACGCGGTCCAGGCCTTCGGCCAGGTCCCCGTCGACTTCGGCGCCTCCGGCCTCGCCGCGATGACCGTCTCGGGCCACAAGGTCGGCGGCCCCTACGGGATCGGCGCGCTGCTGCTGGGCCGCGAGTACACCCCCGTCCCCGTCCTGCACGGCGGCGGCCAGGAGCGGCACGTGCGCTCCGGAACCCTCGACGTCCCGGTGATCGCCTCCTTCGCCGTCGCCGGCCGCCTCGCCGCCGAGCGCCGCGAGTGGTTCGCCCGCGAGATCGGCGCCCTGCGCGATTCCCTGGCCGACGCCGTCAGTACGGCCGTCCCGGACGCGATCCTCGGCGGCGATCCGGCACCGGGGGGCCGCCTCCCGGCCAACGCGCACTTCACCTTCCCGGGCTGCGAGGGCGACTCCCTGCTCCTGCTGCTGGACGCCCAGGGCATCGAGTGCTCCACCGGCTCCGCCTGCACCGCGGGCGTCGCCCAGCCGAGCCATGTCCTGCTCGCCATCGGCACCGACCCCGACCTGGCCCGCGGCACCCTGCGCTTCTCCCTCGGCCACACCTCCACCCAGGCCGACGTCGAGGCGGTCGCGAAGGCCATCGGTCCCGCGGTGGAGCGGGCGCGCGCGGCGGGGCTGACGTAGTCTCCCCGATTCCCCGATTCCCTGATCCCTGGAGTCGTTGATCCCTTGATGCGCCATCGAGTGTCGACACTCTTTGGCGCTTGACGCGAATCTAGGGTTCACCTGTCAATATTGCGGCTAGGTGTCGACAGTTGGCGGCTGCTGGTCTACCTTCCAGTGCAAGCTTCCGCCCCCTGCCGTCGACCGAAGGCCGTCCCATGACCACCGAGCCCTCGCACGAACGCCTCGTCGCCCGGCGCAAGTTGCTTCTGCTCGGCGGTGCGGGCGTGGCCGGCCTGCTGCTGCGGGCCCCGTCCGCGGGAGCCTCGGCCGGGCAGGAGACCGCCGCCGGACAGGACCTCGTGGCGGTCCCGGCCGACCCGGACTTCGTGTTCGCCGCAGACCTGTCCAACAACCGGGGCGCGGGGGAGGCCTCCCCGGTCGGCTCCGCCTACTGGCTGGGCGCCTACCAGGTCACCAACGCCCAGTACGCCGTGTTCCTCGCGGAGTCCGGCCGCGACGCCCCGGCCTACTGGGACGACGGCGCCGTACCCTCCGGCAGGGAGCAGCACCCCGTCCTCCGGATATCCCTGACGGACGCCGAGGCGTACTGTGCCTGGCTCAGCGCGCGGGCCGAAGGCTGGACCTTTCGGCTGCCGACCGAGGCGGAGTGGGAGAACGCGGCCCGCGGCCCCGAGGCCTATGCCTACCCGTGGGGTGAGAGCGCCGGCACCACCTACGACGGCGCCACGCTGACCAGCAGATACAACTACAACGCGGTGTGCGCCGCGTACTACCTCGCCCACTTCGGCCCCACCCAGGCGACCTACGACCACCCCGACTCCAGCCGGTACGGCGAGAGCGAGCCGATCTCCGAGATCCTCTCCGTCACCGCCACCGGCGGGGTGAGCGGCTGGATCGACCACTCCACCTGGACCGGCTTCGTCTACACCGACGTCTTCGACGCGCTGACCGAGGCCGGGGGCAACACCTCGGCCGTCGGCGCGTACCCCGACGGCGTGAGCGTCCACGGCGCCTACGACATGGCGGGCAACTGCTTCGAGTGGACCTCCAGCGTCGTCATGGCCACCAACGGCGCCGAGGCCGGCCTGGAGGTCAACGCCGTGCGCGGCGGCTCCTGGTACGCGACCGCCCGCAGCTGCGCCACCTGGTACCGGGGCGAGGGCCGCGACGGCAGTGGCGGCTACCCCACAGTGGGCTTCCGCGTCGCCGCCGACCCCGGCTGATCCCCCGGCACAGACCCCGGCTGATCCCCCACGACCGCGAAGGACACCCATGCCCTCGTCGAAGTGCCGCCTCGCCGCGGCCGCCGTGCTCCTCGCCGGAGCGCTGGCCGCGACACCGGCCGCCGCAGCCGCGCCGGGCGCCGACCCCTCCTGCGAGGGCGGCCCGTCGTACGCCCTGACCGCCTCGGCGACGGCCGCCGCGCAGACCCGCCACATCGCCACCGCCGACCTGAACGGCGACGGGACACAGGACGTCGTGGCGTCCAACCTCGACGCCGACTCGGTGACCGTGCTGCCCGGCGCCGGCGACGGGACCTTCGGCGAGGGCACCGCCTACGCCGTCGGGACGCGCCCGTACCAGACCGTGGTCGCCGACTTCGACGGCGACGGCGCCCCCGACCTCGCGACCGCCGACTTCGGCGGCGCCCAGGTCGGTGTGGAGCTGAACGAGGGGGACGGGACGTTCGGGACCGTCTCCGCGATCGACGTCGGCGCCTCGCCGCGGGCCCTCGCCACCGGTGACCTCGACGGGGACGGCGCGGCCGACCTCGTCGTCGCCGAACAGGGCCCGAGCACCGTGCGCGTCCTGCTCGGGCGCGGGGACGGCACCTTCGACGACCGGGGGCAGACGGCCACCGGCAGTCAGCCGCACGGGGTCGTCGTCGGCGACTTCGACGGCGACGGAGCGCCGGACGTGGCCACCGCGAGCGTCGGCGGCGCCGGGGTGAGTGTGCTGCCCGGCGACGGCACGGGCGGCCTCGGCGACTCCACCGAGTACGCGGCCACCGCCCGCCTGTACTCGCTCGCCGAGGGTGACTTCGACGGCGACGGCATCCTCGACCTGGCCACGGTCAGCAACGGGGCGAACGCCCTGGACGTGCTGCTCGGCACCGGCGACGGGACCTTCGCCGCGGCCACCACCTACACCACCTCCGCGCTGCCGGTCGCGGTGGGCGCGGCCGACCTCGACGGAGACGGCCGGACGGACGTGATGGTCTCTTCCTTGCGCGGCGGCTCCGTCACCCTCTTCCGGGGCACCGCGGGCGGCCCGCTCACCCCGCTCGCCGAACTGGCCGCCCCCGGCGCCTACGACGCGGCGGCGGCCGACCTCGACGGGGACGGGGTACGCGACCTCGCGGTGGCGAACAGCACCGCGGGACAGGTGGATGTGTTCACAGGAACCTGCTAGCGACCGCCACCACCATGGACCTGGTCCGGGTGCGCTGGGCCAGGGGCTGCCGCCGGCACTTCCACTGCCGGCGGCAGCCCGCCCGTCACGCGGGGCCGGGAGGCCCGCCCCGGAGAGACCTAGCTCTCCGTGACCATGAGGGCCGCCATCATGCCCTCGTCCTCGTGCTGGAGCAGATGGCAGTGGAGCATGTACATGTAGGTGTCGTCGGTGAAGTCGGTGAACTTCATCGCGATCTTGATCGAGCCGCCGCCGACGACCTCGAAGGTGTCGCGCCAGCCGAGGTCGACACCGGTCGGCTCCTCGCCGTTGATCTCCATCACCTGGTACGGCACGTCGTGCAGGTGGAACGAGTGCTCCAGCTGCGTGCTGTTCGTGATCGTCCAGATCTCCTCCGAGTCCAGCGTGGTGCTGATCATCGCCATCCCGGCCATGGTGGTGCCCGCCGAGCCGTTGATCAGCATGGTCCCCCCGTTCTGGCCGAGGGTGATCGTCCGCGCGGTGAAGTCGCTCGTGTCGTAACGGGTGATGGTGTTGAGCGTGCTCGGCAGGTCGTCCGGCGTGTCGGTGGCGTCCGGGGTCACGGTCAGGAAGTCGTACGTGCCGCTTCCGCCGCGGATCCAGCCGGTGGTGACGACGGCCTGGAGCGTGACGGCGTCGTCCAGGTCGAGGACGAACTCGGCGCGGGCACCGGCCACCAGCCGGATCGTGGTCACCTCGGTGGGCTCGGTGAGGTAGCCCTGGTCCGTGGCGATCTGGGTGAGCGTGCCGCCGTCGCTGCGCTGGACGGTCATGATGTCGGCGGGGGAGGCGTTCAGGACGCGGAAGCGGGTGCGCTTCTTGGTGGCGGTGAAGCCGAGGGTGGTCGAGTCGACGTTGGTGCCGTTGACCAGAACCGGGAAGGTCACGGTGGAGCCGCGGTAACCGGCGGCGTCGTACTTGATGTCGCCGTCGCTGTCGACCGCCAGACACTGCAGGATGATCGGGATGTCGTCGACGCCGTAGTCGCTCGGCAGCGCGGCCGAGGCGTCCGAGTCGTCCTCGACGATGATCATCCCGGCCAGGCCGTGCACGACCTGCTCGGCGGTGGTGCCCAGCGCGTGAGGGTGGTACCAGAGGGTCTTGGCCTCGTCGAGGACCTCGAAGGTGGGCGACCAGGTCACGCCGTCGGCGAACGCGTTCTGCGGGCCGCCGTCCATCTTGGCCGGGATGTGGGCGCCGTGGAAGTGGACCGTGGTGTCCGCGCCCAGGCTGTTGGTGAAGTTCATCAGGACCGTGTCGCCCTTGGTCCACTTCATGGTCGGGCCGAGGTACGACCCGTTGTAGCCGGCCGTGGTGCTCGTGACGCCGCTGATCACCTCGTTGGTGCCGGCCTTGGCGGTCAGGGTGTAGGTCGTGGTGCCGTCGGAGGTGGTCGCCTCCAGCAGGTCCGGGATGTTGAGGGTGCCGGTGGCGTCCGCCGCGGACGCCTTGTTGCTCCTGCCGTCCGTCAGCAGGGCGAAGGTCGCTCCCGCCGCGCCGACCGCGCCCAGCCCGACGCCCGCCATTCCGCCGAGGAAGCTCCGGCGGTGCAGACCCTTGCCGCCCCGGCCCTTCGTCTTCTTCGCGTGCTCGCCCTTGGCGCCCCGGCCGTTCCTCGCGTGGGCACCCTTGCTCTGCTCTCCCGCACCGGAGGCGGGATCTGTGGTGTGGCTCATGGCCGTGGAGCTTTGAGGTAAGGGCTATGTGAAGACTGAGCCGAAAATAGGAGCGAGCCGAGGATCCTGTGTGACCACCGTGCGTTCCAACTCCCTTGAAGAAAACCCAACTTGGCACGTCGCAGGTCATCTTCGGGGTGTGGGACACATCGGACGGCTGAGACTCATCAATTGTTCACGATATCGGGAACATGTGACGTGTATCACAGTGCCGAATCATAGGGGGGCGAATCATGGCAACGGTCACACCGAGGCCGAGGCGGCACGCGCCCCGGCGACCAGCCGCAGATACCGGTCCCAGTCCCAGTGCTCGCCCGGATCGGTGTGGTCCGTCCCCGGCACCTCCACATGCCCGATGACGTGCTTCCGGTCCACCGGGATGTCGTAGCGCGCGCAGATCCGGGCGGTCAGCCGCGCGGAGGCCGCGTACATCGCGTCGGTGAAGTCCTCCGGCCGGTCCACGAAACCCTCGTGCTCGATGCCGACACTGCGCTCGTTGTACGACCGGTTGCCCGCGTGGTACGCCACGTCCAGCTCGCGGATCATCTGGGTGACGCCGCCGTCCTGCCCGACGATGTAGTGCGCCGCCGCCCGGTGCGCCGGGTCCTCGAAGGCCTTCACCGCGCCGGCCAGATCGCCCTGCGTGACATGGACGACGACCATGTCGATCCGGTAGTCCTCCGGCCGGTCCGCCCAGCGGAAGTTCGCCTCCGAGGCCGCCACCCAGCGCGCGCCCCGGAAGTCGACCGCACCCTCCACCCTGGACTTCCGCACGCCCGGCAGCCGCCAGTACAGATGCGCCAGCTCCTCGCGCGCCAGCACCGCCGACCCCACGGCCGCCGCCGCCCCGCCGGCCAGCAGCGCCCGCCGCCCGATCCGGCGGTCGGAGTCCCTCTGCCTCGCCCCCATCACCCGTCCCGTCCCTTTCCTGGCCCCACGTGATCGTCAACGGATACTCGCGGGCTCCGGTTCCCGCCGACCCTTACCCTGGAAGGGTTATGACTGAGACCTCGCAGCGCCCCCGCCCCCTCCGCGTACTCGCCGCCATGTCCGGCGGGGTCGACTCCGCCGTCGCCGCCGCCCGTGCCGCCGAAGCCGGCCACGACGTGACCGGCGTCCACCTCGCCCTCTCCGCGAACCCGCAGTCCTTCCGCACGGGCGCGCGGGGCTGTTGCACCATCGAGGACTCCCGTGACGCCCGCCGCGCCGCCGACGTCATCGGCATCCCGTTCTACGTCTGGGACCTCGCCGACCGCTTCCGCGAGGACGTCGTCGAGGACTTCGTCGCCGAGTACGAGGCCGGCCGCACCCCCAACCCCTGCCTGCGCTGCAACGAGAAGATCAAGTTCGCCGCCCTCCTCGACAAGGCGCTCGCCCTCGGCTTCGACGCGGTCTGCACCGGCCACTACGCCAAGGTCCTCGTCCGCGAGGACGGCACCCGCGAACTGCACCGCGCCTCCGACATGGCCAAGGACCAGTCGTACGTCCTGGGCGTCCTGGACGACAGGCAGCTGGCGCACGCCCTGTTCCCGCTCGGCGACACGGTGACCACGAAGGACGAGATCCGCGCGGAGGCCGAGCGCCGCGGCCTCGCGGTCGCCAAGAAGCCCGACTCCCACGACATCTGCTTCATCGCCGACGGCGACACGCAGGGCTTCCTGTCGAAGCGGCTGGGCAGGGCCGAGGGCGACATCGTCGACGAGTCGGGAGCGAAGATCGGCACCCACGACGGCGCGTACGGCTTCACCATCGGCCAGCGCAAGGGGCTGCGCATCGGCACCCCGGCCGCCGACGGCAAGCCGCGCTACGTCCTCGACATCTCGCCGGTCGACAACAAGGTCACGGTCGGTCCCGCCGCCTCGCTCGACGTCACCGGCCTCACCGCCGTCCGCCCCCGCTGGTGCGGAGCGGCCCCCACCGCCCCCGGCACCTACACCGCCCAACTCCGCGCCCACGGCGGCGAGACCGAGGTGACGGCGGAGCTGGTCGACGACGAGCTGCGGGTCTCCTTCACCGAGCCCGTCCGGGGCGTCGCCCCCGGCCAGGCGATCGTGCTGTACGACGACACACGCGTGGTGGGCTCGGCGACGATCGCGTCCACGGTGCGGGCGACGGCGGGGGTGGCCTGATCCGTCCCGTGACCGGTTACCGGTCGAAGAACTCGGCCAGCACCGGCGCGAGGACGTTCGGATCGACCATGTGGGTCTGCCCCTCCAGCGTCCGGTACGTCCCCTGCGGCACCGCGTCCGCCACCGCCCGCGTGGCCTCCCGCAGCCAGTGGGGGCTCTCCCCGCCGGCCGCGGCCAGCACCGGCACACCGACCGAGGCCAGCCGCTCCCGGGGCACCCGGCCGCCGCCCATCACCGCGTCGTCGTAGGCCAGCGTCGGCGCGATCGCCTCCATGCCGGCCCACATGGGGGACTGGCGGGCCCGCTGGATCATCTCCTCGGCCAGGCCCGTCAGCCGCAGGAACAGCTCCACGGCGTCCCCGCGCCGCCCCTTCGCCAGCGCGTCGGCGAGCCGCTCGCCGTACTCGGCGCGACCGCGCACCGCCTCCTCGTCGACCGCGTACGGCGTCTCGTACACCGCCACCCGCCGCACCGGCAGCCCGCTCGCGGCGGCCTCCAGCGCCAGCGCGCCGCCCGAGGAGATGCCGTAGAGCGAGGCCTCGCCGCCGGCCGCGTCGATGAGCGCGGCCAGGTCCTCGACCTCGCGCTCCACCGCGTACGGGGCCGTGTCACCGCTTCCGCCGCGGCCCCGCCTGTCGTACCAGAGGACCGTGCAGCGGTGTGCGAGGAGCCCGCCCAGGGGTGCCACGGTGCCGCCCGTGGACATCGCCCCGCTCACCAGGATGACCGCGGGGCCCTGCCCGGCGCGTCCGTACGCGAGTTCGGTGCCGTCGCGCGAAATGGTCTTCTTGTCCATGTCAGAGCAGACTGCCGCACGGTACGGCGGTCATCGGCCTACGACACTTCCGGTTCGTAGAAGCAGAGGTGGTTCCTGATCGCGGCGACGTCGGGCTTGGGGTCGGGATAGGACCAGACGAGGTCGGGCGCGTCCGGCAGCGACCAGTAGGAGGCCGTGCCCTTGAACGGGCAGTAGGTGTGGGTGTCGGACGGGGTGAGGAGGTCGAGCCGCACATCCGCCTCGGGGATGTAGTAGCGCACCGGACAGCCGGTCTCGCGCAGGGCGAGGGCCCGGTCGGTGTCGGCCAGCACGTGGTCGCCGTGGACGACCCTGATGTGCCGGTCGCTCTGCTCGATGGTGATCGTGTGTCCTTGGGTCATGCAGGAAAAGCACTCGCGGACGCCCGGTTCTTCCCGCGTACGGTGACGGCATGCGTATATGTGTCTTTCTCTCCGCCGCCGACCTCGACGACCGCTACACGCGTCCCGCGCGCGAGTTCGCGGAACTGCTGGGCAAGGGCGGCCACACCCTCGTGTGGGGCGGATCGGACGTCGGCCTGATGAAGGTGGTCGCCGACGGGGTGCAGCAGGCCGGCGGCCGGCTGTGCGGGGTGTCGGTGGACTTCCTCGCGGCCAAGGCCCGCACGGGCGCCGACGAGATGGTGATCGCGAAGGACCTCGCCGAGCGCAAGAGGCTGCTCCTGGAGAAGGCCGACGCGGTGGTGATCATGGTCGGCGGGACCGGGACGCTGGACGAGGCCACCGAGATCCTGGAGCTGAAGAAGCACGGTCACACCGACAAGCCGGTCGTGCTGCTGAACACCGCGGGCTTCTACGACGGTCTGAAGGAGCAGTTCCGCAGGATGGAGGACGAGGGCTTCCTGCCCCGTCCCGTCATCGACCTGGTGTTCTTCGCGGAGGAGCCGGTGGGGGCGCTGGCCTACCTGGAGACCGTGACATCAGCGGCCACCGCCGCGGGCACGGGCATCGTGTGAGCCGCCGGTGATGCGAGCATGGCGGGCATGGCTACTCATGTGATCACCGGAGCCGGTTCCGGCATCGGTGCGGCCGTCGCCCGCCGGCTGCACGCGCGCGGGGACGAACTCGTGCTCCACGCGCGCGACGCGGGCCGCGCGAAGGAACTGGCGGCCGCCTTCCCCGGCGCGCGGACCCTCGTCGGCGACCTGGCCGACCCCGACAAGCTGAGCTGGGCCTTCTCCCACCAGACGCTCCCCGACCGGGTGGACTCCCTGCTGCACATCGCCGGGGTGGTCGACCTCGGCCCGGTCGGCGACCTGACCCCCAGGACCTGGCGCCACCAGCTCAACGTCAACCTGATCGCCCCCGCCGAGCTGACCCGCCACTTCCTGCCCCAGCTGCGGGCCACGCGCGGCCATGTGGTGTTCGTCAACTCCGGCGCGGGCCTCAGGGCGAGCGCCGGGTGGTCCGCGTACGCCGCCTCCAAGCACGGCCTGAAGGCCCTCGCCGACTCCCTGCGGAACGAGGAGCACGGGAACGGCGTCCGCGTCACCTCCGTCTACCCCGGCCGCACCGCCAGCCCCATGCAGGCCAAGGTGCACCAGCAGGAGGGCAAGGAGTACGACCCGGCCGAGTGGATCGACCCCGAGTCGGTGGCGACGACGGTCCTGATGGCGCTGGACCTCCCGAGGGACGCCGAGGTCAACGACCTGACGGTACGACCGGGGCGCTGACGAACCGTCCGGCTACGTAGGCTGCACCTGTGAACGCCAAATTCAGCTACGGCCCCGCCACCGGCGTCGGCTCCCTCCCCGGCGGTGATGCCCGGGAGGCCGCCAAGGCCGCCACCGGGTCCTTCGACGACTTCCCGTTCCTGCCCGAGCTCCCGGCCCGCGGCCCCGGCGCGGACATGATCGGCCGGACCGCCGGGATGCTCGTCGAGCTGTACGCACGCGTGGAGCCCAGCGGCTGGCGCATCGGCGACCGCCCGGGCCGCGACACCAAGCGGGCCCGCTCCTGGCTGGGCGAGGACCTCGACGCCCTCGAGGAGTTCGCCCAGGACTACGAGGGCCCGCTGAAGGTGCAGGCGGTCGGCCCCTGGACGCTCGCCGCCGGGCTGGAACTGAAGAACGGCGAGGCCGCCCTCTCCGACCCCGGCGCCTGCCGCGACCTGGCCGCGTCGCTGGCCGAGGGGCTGCGGCTGCATCTCGCCGAGGTGTCGCGACGCATCCCCGGGGCCCGGCTCGTGGTCCAGCTCGACGAGCCCTCCCTGACCGCCGTACTGCTGGGCCGGGTGCGGAGCGCCAGCGGCTACCGCACCCATCGCGCCGTGGACCGGCAGGTCGTGGAGGCCACCCTGCGGGACGTGGCCGGGGCGCGCGGCGAGGGCCCCGTCGTGGTGCACTCCTGCGCACCCGACGTCCCCTTCGCGCTTCTGCGCCGGGCCGGGGCCGCCGGGATCTCCTTCGACTTCTCGCTGCTCACCGAGCGTGACGAGGACGCGATCGGGGAGGCGGTCGAAGGCGGCACCCACCTGTTCGCCGGTGTCGTGCCGGGCACGGACTCCGCATTGTCAGACCCTGCCGGTAGCGTCATGGGTGTCAGGACGCTGTGGCGCAGGCTGGGACTGCAACCGGGGCTTCTCGCGGAGGCGGTCACCGTCACACCGGCGTGCGGCCTCGCGGGGGCTTCTCCCGCGTACGCCCGCCGGGCTCTCGCCCACTGCGCCCAGGCGGCGAGATCTCTCGCGGACAACCCAGAGTAACGGGAGGACAACACGGTGGCCGGCGACAAGCAAGCGGAGACGACGGTGACCTCGGAGGCGCGGGAGCAGCACGCGCAGCTCGCCGAGCAGATCGAGGAGCACCGCTTCCGGTACTACGTGAAGGACGCCCCCGTCGTCAGCGACGCGGAGTTCGACCGCCTTCTGCGCGCCCTGGAGGAGCTGGAGGAGCAGTACCCCGAGCTGCGTACGCCCGACTCGCCCACCCAGAAGGTCGCGGGCGCGTACGAAACGGAATTCACGGCCGTCCAGCACCGCGACCGCATGCTCTCGCTGGACAACGCCTTCGACGACCTGGAACTGGCCGCCTGGGCCGAGCGCGTCCACAAGGACGTCGGTGCCTCCGTGTACCACTTCCTGTGCGAGCTGAAGGTGGACGGCCTCGCCGTCAACCTGACGTACGAGAACGGCCGGCTCACGCGCGCGGCGACCCGGGGCGACGGCCGCACCGGCGAGGACATCACGCCCAACGTGCGGACCATCGCGGAGATCCCGGACCGGCTGGCGGGCGACGGGGTGCCGACGCTCGTGGAGATCCGCGGCGAGGTCTACTTCCCGATGGAGAAGTTCGAGGAGCTCAACGCCCGGCTGGTCGCGGCCGGCGACAAGCCCTTCGCCAACCCGCGCAACGCGGCGGCCGGTTCACTGCGCCAGAAGGACCCGCGCGTCACCGCCACCCGCCCGCTGCACATGGTGGTCCACGGCATCGGGGCCCTGGAGGGCTACGAGGGGCTCGGCCGCCTCTCCCGGGCCTACGACCTCCTCGAGGACTGGGGCCTGCCCACCTCCCGGCACAACAGGGTGGTCGACGACCTCGACGGCGTACGGCGGTTCATCGCCCACTACGGCGAGAACCGCCACTCCGTGGAACACGAGATCGACGGTGTCGTCGTCAAGCTCGACGAGATCCGGCTGCAGGGGCGGCTCGGCTCCACGGCCCGCGCTCCGCGCTGGGCGATCGCGTACAAGTACGCGCCGGAGGAGGTCAACACCAAGCTCGTCAACATCCGCGTGGGCGTGGGCCGTACGGGTCGGGTGACGCCCTACGCCCAGGTCGAGCCGGTGACGGTGGCGGGTTCGGAGGTCGAGTTCGCGACCCTGCACAACCAGGACGTCGTCAAGGCCAAGGGAGTCCTCATCGGCGACACCGTGGTCCTGCGCAAGGCCGGTGACGTGATCCCGGAGATCCTCGGACCGGTCGCCGACCTGCGGGACGGCACCGAGCGCGAGTTCGTGATGCCGTCCGAGTGCCCCGAGTGCGGTACGCCGCTCAGGCCGATGAAGGAGGGTGACGTGGACCTGCGCTGTCCCAACGCCCGGACCTGCCCGGCCCAGTTGCGCGAGCGGCTGTTCTACCTGGCCGGCCGCAAGGCCCTTGACATCGAACACTTCGGATATGTCGCCGCGGCCGCGCTCACCAAGCCGTTGGAGCCCGCCGACCCGCCCTTGCGGAACGAGGGCGACCTCTTCGACCTCACCATCGACCAGCTGCTGCCCATCCGGGCGTACGTCCTCGACCAGGACAGCGGTCTGCCCAAGCGCGACCCGAAGACCGGCGAGGAGAAGATCGCCACGGTCTTCGCCAACCAGCAGGGCGAGGCGAAGAAGAACGCGGTCGCGATGCTGGAGAACATCGCGGCGGCCAAGGAGCGCCCGCTCGCCCGCGTCCTGACCGGTCTGTCCATCCGCCATGTCGGGCCGGTCGCGGCCGAGGCACTCGCCCGTGAGTTCCGCTCGATCGAGCGAATCGAGCAGGCGAGCGAAGAGGAGCTCGCGGCCACCGAGGGCGTCGGAGCGATCATCGCCGCCTCCCTCAAGGAGTGGTTCGCCGAGGAGTGGCACCAGGAGATCATCCGCAAGTGGCGGGCCGCCGGGGTCCGCATGGAGGAGGAGGGCACCGGCGAGGACGAAGGCCCCCGCCCTCTCGAAGGGCTGACGGTCGTCGTGACCGGCACGCTGGAGCACTTCACCCGTGACGGCGCCAAGGACGCACTGCAGAGCCGTGGAGCGAAGGTGACCGGATCGGTGTCGAAGAAGACGTCGTTCGTCGTCGTGGGCGACAATCCCGGGTCGAAATATGACAAAGCGATGCAGCTGAAGGTGCCCGTTCTGGACGAGGACGGCTTCACGGTCCTCCTCGAACAGGGTCCGGACGCCGCCCGCGAGGTCGCCCTCCCGGGCGAGCTCCCGGCCGAGGAGTAGGAGAAGGGGTGCGGCGTGGCGGTTGAAGGTCACCCGATCGGCGCATACCAGATGCATACGGGTGGCCAGGGCGCATTCGGGCAACCGTCGACGACCGGTGCCCGTGGAAGCCATCCGCGGCCTACTGTTGAGATGTGCGCCTGCCGTGCCCAGCTGCGGTCGGGGCATTTCCTTGCTCCTGACGGGCGGGGAAAGGGTTTTCCGACGCGGCGCCGCCCACGGGTTGTCGGGCATGGGGCCGCGTGGCGTGGGCACCGCCGGCTGTGAGAGGGACGGGAATGGAACCGACCGAGAGCGCCGCCCCTGACTCACCCCTGCGCAGACTCCGGGGCGTCGGCGTCCGGTGGGGCAGCCGGTGGGCGGGGCGTTCCGAGCGGCCGCCGGGAGCGGAGGGCGCCGGGCGGGTGTACTCGGCGCACACCGCCCCGGCCGCGCGCGCTCCGGCGCAGCCCTCCGCCGGGACCGGTTCCGCCCTGCCGGGCACCTCGGTACTTTCCGGGACCTCCGGTCTGCGCGGGGACCCGGGGCTGCCCGGCGCGGAGCCCGAACGCCACCTGTCCTGGCCCACGCTGCCCGCGGCGGTCGTCGGGGCGGCCGCCCTCGCCCTCGGCGTCGGCTTCTTCGGGGCCTTCACCGGCGACCACGCCCTCTTCCCGTCCGGCACCACCGGCTGGTCGCTCGCCCTGCTGACCGGCGTCATCGTCGGCCACCTGGTCCTGATGGGCCGCGCACGCTGGTGGGGCGGCACCGGCTCCGGCGCCGCCCTCACCCTCGCCGTTCTGCTGCTGTACGGCTGGGTGCCGGCCGGCATGGTCAGCCTCACCGTCGTCGTCCTGGTCGGCATAGCCAGGCGGGGCCGCTGGCGGCAGGGCGTGCTGCACGGCGCGGTGGACATCCTCGGCATCGGCGGCGGCGCGCTGCTGCTGGCCGCGTGCGGGCGGGTGCCGTCCGTCGAGCACCCCTGGTACCCCGACACCTGGACGGTCTACACCGGCCCCCAGGTGGTCCTGGTCGCCGTCGCCTACCTCGCCGTCACCCGCGTCCTGCTCTGGTACCTGCACGCCCCCCGCTCCGGCGGACTCCCGACTGTCGCCCGCACCGCCCTGGTCAGGCAGGGCCTGGTCGCGGTGGCCCTGCTCGGCATCGCGCCGCTGGTCTGCGTGGTGGCCGTGGCCAAGCCGATCCTGCTGCCCCTCTTCGCGATCCCGCTGATCGCCCTCGACTCCACCCTCTGGATGGCCCGGGCCCGAGCCGAGGAGCAACTGCGCGACCCGCTGACCGGGCTGCCCAACCGGCAGTGGCTGCTGGAGCGCATCTGGACCGCGCTGGACGACGCCGAGCGCATCGGCGCCCGCGCCGCCCTGATGCTGATCGACCTCGACCGCTTCCGCTCGGTCAACGACACCCTCGGGCACCTCGCCGGCGACCGGCTCCTCCTCCAGATAGCCGAACGGCTGCGGGTCGCCCTGCCGCGCGGCGCGGAGGTCGCGCGGCTGGGCGGCGACGAGTTCGCCGTGTTACTCCCGGTCGCCGACTCCACCACCTCCGCGACCCGGGTCGCCCGGGCGCTGGTCTCCGCGCTCAGCTCGCCGCTCGACCTCGACGGACTCACGCTGGTCCTCGAGGCCAGCGCGGGCGTCGCCGTCTTCCCCGACCACGCGCTGGATGCGGAGGGCCTGCTGCGCCGGGCCGACGTGGCGATGTACCAGGCCAAACGGGACCGTACGGGCGTCGAGGTCTACGAGTCCAAGCGGGACTCCAACACCCCCGACCGGCTCGGTCTCCTCGGCGATCTGCGGCGGGCGCTGGACGCGCACGAGGTGCAGCTGCACTACCAGCCGAAGGTCCGCTTCGACGGCCAGGTGGCGGGCCTCGAGGCCCTGGTCCGCTGGGTGCACCCGGAGCGCGGGAAGGTTCCGCCGGACGAGTTCATAGCGATCGCCGAGTCGTCGGGCCTGATGCCGCATCTCACCGAATATGTCCTGGAGACGGCGCTCGGCCAGGTCGCCGAGTGGCGGGCGCAGGGGCTGTACGTGCCGGTCGCGGTGAACGTCTCCCCGCGTGACGTGCACACCCCCGGCTTCGCCGGATCCGTCGCCGCGCGCCTCGCCCGGCACGGTGTCCCCGCGGGAGCGCTCCAACTGGAGATAACGGAGCACGTGCTGCTGGAGGACCCGCAGCGCGCCGCGGACACCCTCAACGGCCTGACCGGCCACGGCGTCAAGATGTCCCTGGACGACTTCGGCACCGGCTACTCCTCGCTGGTGCACCTGCGCCGCCTGCCGGTCAGCGAGCTGAAGATCGACCGCTCCTTCGTGGCCCGGCTGGCCGTCGACACCGAGGACGCGGAGATCGTGCGCTGCACGGTCGACCTCGCGCATTCCCTCGGGCTCCTCGTCGTCGCGGAGGGCGTCGAGGACGACGAGACCTGGGAACGGCTCCGCGACCTGGGCTGCGACGCCGTGCAGGGCTGGCTGGTGGCCGCGGCGATGCCCCCCGACGAGACGACCGCCTGGCTGCGCGCCCGCGGCTCCCGAGGCTGGCAGCGCCCGGCGGCGGCCCTCCCGGCAGCCGCGACGGACGACTGACCCGCGCCCCGGGCACGGTGTGCGTGAACATCCCGTCGTACAGCGCGGGCCGCCACCGCGCGAACGCGGTGTACACCTCGCCCACCTGACGATCAAGGGGCTCAGAGACGGCACCTTCGGTCTGGTGGGCCTCGCGCCGCCCGTCTTCGCCGGGGCGCGGGCTTAGGCCTGGGACCGAGCCCCCGGGCAAACCCAGTCACGGTCATGCGCCCCGGCACCCTAGGATTGGCCCCAAACCACACTCACTCACCCCAGAGGAACGCTGCATGCCTGGCATCACGCGCGAGGAGGTCGCCCACCTCGCCCGGCTGGCGCGTCTGGAGCTGAAGCCCGAAGAGCTCGACCACTTCGCGGGACAGCTGGACGACATCATCGGCGCGGTCGCCCGCGTCAGCGAGGTCGCCGACCAAGACGTACCGCCGACCTCGCACCCGCTCCCGCTGACGAACGTCATGCGGGCGGACGAGGTCCGTCCCTCGCTCACCCCCGAGCAGGCGCTCTCCGGCGCCCCGGCCCAGGAGCAGCAGCGTTTCAAGGTGCCGCAGATCCTGGGGGAGGACTAACCACAATGACGGAGATCATCAAGCTCACGGCCGCCGAGACCGCCGCGAAGATCGCCTCCGGCGAGCTCACGGCCGTGGAGGTCGCCGAGGCCCACCTCGCCCGTATCGAGGCCGTCGACGAGAAGGTGCACGCCTTCCTGTACGTCGACCGCGAGGGCGCCCTCGCCCAGGCGCGTGCCGTCGACGAGAAGCGGGAGCGCGGCGAGAAGCTCGGGCCCCTCGCCGGCGTCCCCCTCGCGCTCAAGGACATCTTCACCACCGAGGGCGTGCCCACGACCGTCGGTTCGAAGATCCTCGAGGGCTGGATCCCGCCGTACGACGCGACCCTCACCAAGAGGCTGAAGGCCGCCGACGTCGTCATCCTCGGCAAGACCAACATGGACGAGTTCGCCATGGGGTCGAGCACGGAGAACAGCGCCTACGGCCCGACCGGCAACCCCTGGGACCTGACCAAGATCCCCGGCGGCTCGGGCGGCGGTTCCTCCGCCGCGCTCGCCTCCTTCCAGGCCCCCCTGGCCATCGGCACCGACACCGGCGGCTCCATCCGTCAGCCGGCCGCCGTCACCGGCACGGTCGGTGTGAAGCCGACGTACGGCGCGGTGTCCCGGTACGGCATGGTCGCCTTCTCCTCCTCCCTCGACCAGGGCGGTCCCTGCGCCCGTACGGTCCTGGACGCGGCGCTGCTGCACGAGGTCATCGCCGGGCACGACCCGCTGGACTCGACGTCCATCGACGCCCCCGTCCCGCCGGTCGTCGAGGCTGCCCGCAACGGCAGCGTCGAAGGCATGCGCGTCGGTGTCGTCAAGCAGTTCCGCGGCGAGGGCTACCAGGCCGGCGTCATCCAGCGGTTCGACGAGTCCGTCGCGCTGCTGAAGGAGCTGGGCGCCGAGATCGTCGAACTGGACTGCCCGTCCTTCGACCTCGCGCTGTCGGCGTACTACCTGATCGCGCCGTCCGAGTGCTCGTCCAACCTGGCCCGCTTCGACGGCCTGCGCTACGGCCTGCGCACCGGCGACGACGGCGGCCACTCGGCCGAGGAGGTCACCTCCCTCACCCGTGAGGCGGGCTTCGGCCCCGAGGTCAAGCGCCGCATCATGCTCGGCACGTACGCCCTGTCCAGCGGCTACTACGACGCCTACTACGGCTCCGCCCAGAAGGTCCGCACGCTCATCACGCGCGACTTCGAGAAGGCCTTCGAACAGGTCGACGTGATCGTCTCGCCGACGACCCCGACCACCGCCTTCGCGATCGGCGAGCGTGCCGACGACCCGATGGCGATGTACCTGGCCGACCTGTGCACCATCCCGACCAACCTCGCGGGCAACTCGGCGATGTCGCTGCCCTGCGGTCTCGCCCCGGAGGACAACCTCCCGGTGGGCCTGCAGATCATCGCCCCGGCGCTGAAGGACGACCGTCTCTACAAGGTCGGCGCCGCGGTCGAGGCGGCGTTCGTGGAAAGGTGGGGGCACCCGCTCATCGAGGAGGCTCCGTCGCTGTGACCAAGGCGCTGTCCAAGGCCAAGGACTTCCAGAAGTCCAAGACCGGTACGTACGTGTCCATCGCCACCACCGCCTTCGGCGCGTTCGGTGTCGCCAAGCGGATCAAGAAGGCCAGGTCCGAGCAGGACGCACTGCGGCTGATCGACGCCACGGTGGCCGCCGTCGGCATCGTCACCGGGCTCGCCATCCTGTACCGCGAACTGAAGCGGCTGGGCGACGACGACGTCCTGCTGGGCTGAGAGGGAAGTTAGACCGTGACCACCACGACCGACCTGGTGTCGTACGAGGACGCGCTGGCGTCGTACGACCCCGTCATGGGCCTCGAGGTCCATGTCGAACTCGGCACCAAGACCAAGATGTTCTGCGGCTGTTCGACCGAGCTCGGTCAGGGCGCCAACACGCAGACCTGCCCGACCTGCCTCGGCCTGCCCGGCTCGCTCCCGGTCGTCAACGCGACCGGCGTCGAGTCCGCGATCAAGATCGGTCTCGCGCTGAACTGCGAGATCGCCGAGTGGTGCCGCTTCGCCCGGAAGAACTACTTCTATCCGGACATGCCGAAGAACTTCCAGACCTCCCAGTACGACGAGCCGATCGCCTTCAACGGCTACCTCGACGTGCAGCTGGAGGACGGCGAGACCTTCCGCGTGGACATCGAGCGCGCCCACATGGAGGAGGACACCGGCAAGTCGACCCACGTGGGCGGCGCGACGGGCCGTATCCACGGCGCTTCGCACTCGCTGCTCGACTACAACCGGGCCGGCATCCCGCTCATCGAGATCGTCACCAAGCCGATCGAGGGTGCGGGCGAGCGCGCTCCCGAGGTCGCCCGGGCGTACGTCCGTGAGCTGCGCGAGGTCATCAAGGCGCTCGGTGTCTCCGAGGCCCGGATGGAGATGGGCCAGATGCGCTGCGACGTGAACCTGTCGCTGCGCCCCAACGGCACCGCCAAGTTCGGCACGCGTTCCGAGACGAAGAACGTCAACTCGCTGCGGTCCGTGGAACGCGCGGCCCGCTTCGAGATCATGCGGCACGCGGCCGTGCTGTCCTCCGGCGGCACGATCGTCCAGGAGACCCGGCACTTCCACGAGGACACCGGGTCGACGACCTCGGGCCGCGTGAAGGAGGAGGCCGAGGACTACCGGTACTTCCCCGAGCCGGACCTGGTGCCGGTGGCCCCCTCCCGCGAATGGGTCGAGGAGATCCGGGCGGGCCTTCCCGAGCTGCCGCTCGCCCGCCGCACCCGGCTGCTCGCCGAGTGGGGCATCTCCGTCACCGACATGCAGGCCATCCTCAACGCCGGCGCCCTGGACCCGATCGTCGCCACGATCGACGCCGGGGCCGACGCGGCCTCCGCCCGCAAGTGGTGGATGGGCGAGCTGGCGCGCAGCGCCAACGAGTCGGGCAAGGCCCTGGACGAACTGGCCATCACGCCCGGGCAGGTCGCCCGGATCGCCGAGCTGGTCGGCAAGGGCGACCTCAACGACAAGCTGGCCCGTCAGGTCATCGAGGGCGTCCTCGCGGGCGAGGGCACCCCGGACGAGGTCGTGGACAAGCGCGGCCTGAAGGTCGTCTCCGACGAGGGCGCCCTGACCGCCGCCGTCGAGGAGGCCATCGCCGGCAACCCGGGTGTCGCCGACAAGATCCGCGGCGGCAAGGTGGCCGCGGCCGGCGCCCTGGTCGGCGCCGTGATGAAGGCCACCCGCGGCCAGGCCGACGCGGCCCGCGTCAAGGAGCTGATCCTGGAGAAGCTGGGGGTCGGCGAGGGCTGACCTCGGGTAACCCACGGAGGGGGCGCGTCCGGGAACGGAGGCGCCCCCTCCGCGTCTCTCAGCCGGAAGCGCTACGCTCCCCGGCCATGAGTGCACGCACCGACTCAGACCCACAAGGCGACATAGAGGACCCCATGGAGTACGGCTACGAGGATGCCCGCCGCGCCCGCTGGACGGCCACCGTCACCGGTGCCCTCCTCACCCTGGCCGGCCTCGCCGCCTCCCTCATGCGTCTGACCGGCTCCGCCCCGGCCCTGGTGCCGGCGGCCTACGCCCTCGGCGCCGCGGTCTGCGCCCTCGCCGCGTTCCTGGGCTCCCGCGGCCGTACCCGGCGCGCCCTGTGGCTGCTCGTCGTCGGGGTGATGGTGATGGCGTTCGGCGACCAACTGGACTGACGTGCCCCTGACCGGGCCTGACACCGCCGTCGTTATTGTCCTGTGATCTGTCTCCCACTCATGTGAAAAGACGCACGAACGGCTCAAACGATCTCCCTCGCCTGCGAGAGTGATCCCGCATTGCTCATACGTTCTTTGCGGGCCGTTCAGTTCGGACACGAACTTTTCACCACTGTTCCCGGTCAAAGATCCACAATTCACCCCGGGAGCACGTCAGTGGCAGCCCTCGCACGTTGGTGTGTACGCAACCGCCTCGTCACGATCCTGCTCTGGCTCCTCGCCCTGGTCGCCACGGCCTCCGCCGCCGTGGCCACCGGCTCCGCGTACTCCAACGACTACCAGGTCCCCGGCACCGAGTCCGGCCGCGCCACCCGGCTGCTCACGGAGGGCTTCCCGGGCCTCGGCGGCGACAGCGACACCGTCGTCTGGCACACCTCCTCGGGCACCGTCCGCGCCGCGGCCGTCGAACAGACCATGACCGGCACCCTGGAGAAGATCGCCGACCTGCCCGGCGTGAGCTCCGTCTCCGCCGCGCGGACCAGCGAGGACGGGCACACCGCCTACGCGACGGTCACCTTCACCGACCGCGCCGAGGACATCGACGAGGGCGAGGCGCGGGCCGTCGTCAAGACCGCCAAGGCCGCCGAGACCGACGGCCTCCAGGTGGAACTGGGCGGCAGCGCGATCGCGCTCACCGAGTCCTCCGGCGGACACCTCGCCGAGGTCGTCGGCGTGGTCGTCGCCGCGGCCGTCCTGTTCCTCGCCTTCGGCTCGCTCGCCGCCTCCCTGCTGCCCATCGCCACCGCCCTGGTGGGCGTCGGCACCGCCTACGCGGGCATCCAGCTCCTCGGCCACGCCATGACCGTCGCCGACTTCGCGCCCATGCTCGGCATGCTCATCGGGCTCGGCGTCGGCATCGACTACGCCCTGTTCATCGTCACCAGGCACCGGCGCGGCCTGAAACGCGGCCTCACCCCCGCCGAGGCCGCCACCAACGCCGTGGCGACGACCGGCCGCGCGGTCGTCTTCGCGGGCGCGACGGTGTGCATAGCCCTGCTCGGGATGCTGATCCTGCGCCTGAACTTCCTGAACGGCGTCGCGATCGCGTCCTCCCTGACCGTCGTCCTGACGGTCGCGGCCTCCGTCACCCTGCTGCCCGCGCTGCTCTTCCGCATCGGCCCGCGCGCCCTCAGCCGCCGCGAGCGGCGCCGGCTCGCCGAACACGGGCCCGAACCCGAGCTGCCGACCGGGTTCGCCGCCCGCTGGTCGGCCTTCGTCGAGCGCCACCCCAAGCTGCTCGGCGCGCTCGCCGTCCTCGTCATCGCAGTCCTCGCCCTGCCCACGTTCTCCCTCCGCCTGGGCACCTCCGACCAGGGCAACGGCCCCGAGACCGCCACCACCCGGCAGGCCTACGACCTCCTCGCCGAAGGATTCGGGCCCGGTGTGAACGGCCCGCTGACCCTGGTCACCCGCGTCGACGGCGCCGAGGACAAGCTCGCCCTCGACAACCTGGACACCACCCTGCGCGCCACCGCGGGCGTGGCGTCGGTGACGCCGGTGACCTTCGACTCCGCCGGGCGCACCGCGTACCTCACCGTCGTACCCGAGTCCTCCCCGCAGTCGCAGCACACCAGCGAGCTCGTCGACCGGCTGCGCACCGAGGTGCTGCCCCGGGCCGAGTCCGGGACCTCCCTCGACGTCCAGGTCGGCGGGGTCACGGCGGGCTACGACGACTTCGCCGACGTCATCGTCGGCAAGCTCCCGCTCTTCGTCGGTGTCGTCATCGGCCTGGGCTGTCTGCTGCTCCTGGCCGCCTTCCGGTCCGTGGGCATCCCGCTCAAGGCCGCCGTGATGAACGTGGCCGCCGTCGCCGCCGCCTTCGGCGTCGTCGTCGCGATCTTCCAGTGGGGCTGGGGGAGCGAACTCCTCGGCCTCGGCCGGGCCGGGCCGATCGAGCCCTTCCTGCCCGTGATCATGGTGTCGGTGCTCTTCGGCCTCTCCATGGACTACCAGGTCTTCCTGGTCAGCCGCATGTACGAGGAGTGGCTGGAGACCGGCGACAACCGGCGGGCCGTACGCGTCGGCCTCGCCGAGACCAGCCGCGTGATCAACTCCGCCGCGGTCATCATGATCTCCGTCTTCCTCGCCTTCGTCCTCAGCGGCGACCGGGTGATCGCCATGTTCGGCATCGCGCTCGCCGCCGCCGTCGCCCTCGACGCCTTCGTCCTGCGGACCCTCCTGGTGCCCGCGCTGATGCATCTGCTCGGCGGCGCCAACTGGTGGCTGCCCCGCTGGCTCGACCGGCGGCTGCCCCGGATCAGCATCGAACCGCCCGAGTGCCGCGCCGCCCATGAGAGGCTCGGCGAGGCGGTCGACGTGGTCGAGGAGCTGGAGAAGGGGCGGGAGCCGGATGTACGCGATATCGCTGGGTGACGACGGAGCCGAACTGCGTCCCCTGGAGATCTGGCACGCGGAGGAGTTCCTCGCGCACCTGGAACGCGGCAGGGAGTTCATCAACGAGTACATCCCCTTCGGCTCGAAGGCCGCCGACGTGGCCGGCGCGCGCGAGGTGCTCCAGCGGTACGCCGACATGAGGGCCGCCGACACCGGCTCCCTGCACGGCATCTGGCTGGCGGGCAAACTGGTCGGCGGGGTGCTCTTCCTCAACTTCGCCGCCGCGGAGGCCAACTGCGAGGTCGGCTGCTGGCTGGAGCCCGCGGCCACCGGCCGGGGCCTGATCACCCGGGCCATCCGGGTGCTGATCGACTTCGCCGTCGACCGGCGCGGCATCCACCGCGTCGAATGGGTCGCGGCGGCCGCGAATGTGAACAGTGTGAACGTCGCCCGCAGGCTCGGCTTCACCCGCGACGGCGTCCGCCGGGAGGCCTACCCCTATCGTGGGGTGCGGCACGACCTCGAAGTGTGGTCCGTGCTCGCCCAGGAGTGGCGCGACGCACGCGCGCGTGCCGCTCACCAAGAGCGTTGACGATCATTAAGAGACCTCTCAGAGAGCGTCCGTACGGTGCGAGGTATGGGAACCAAGACTGTTGACGAGGCCGGCACAGAGACCGGCACCGAGGCCAAGAGCGACGAGAAGACGGTGGACACCATCACCAAGACCGACGCGTCCGCGGACGTGACCGAGACCGAGGCGGCCGCCGCCTCCGACGCGTCCGACGACGTCCTCGGGGACGGCGACGAGCTCACCGCCGAGGACGAACTCACGGACGGCGAGGCCGCGGCCGAGGGCGCCACCGGCGTCGGCCAGGGCGCCGGCGCCGTCGTCTCCGCCGTGCTCGGCCTCGTGTCGCTCAGCGGCAGCTGGATCGGCACCGTCGCCGGCGCCCGCCAGACCCTGGTCGGTCAGCTGGGGACCTCGTCGAACGCGAGCGTCGCCAAGCAGATCCAGGCGGTCTACGGCGACGCCTGGCAGACCACCGCCCTGTGGGCCGGCCTGTTCGCGCTGGCCGCCCTGGTCACCGGCGTCTTCGTGCTGGCCCGCCCCGCCTTCGGCACCCCGGGCCGGCCGCAGGCCGCCTGGATCAAGTCGGTCTCCTGGGCCGGCGTCGCGCTCGGTGTCATCGGTCTGCTCCTGGCCGTCCTCAAGTACACCGACGCCCTGCTGGGACTGCCCTCCGCGAGCTGAGTCCGCGCAGGCCACGAGGGGTCTTAGCCCGGCCGTAAGCACCTTACGGCCGGGCTGAGGCCCCTCGTGCCGTCCCTAAGGCCCCGAACCCCGCCGAAGATGCGGAACTCTCCCGATGTGGCGGCCCCACCCGGGAGACGAAGGTAGAGGCATCGCAACGAGCGAAGCCGCCTTCGATCCACAGGGGACATCCACCATGTACGAGTACGAGTACCAGGCCCGTTCCGCCGAACTCATCCGCCGGGCCGAGCACGAGCGGCAGGCCCGGGAGGCCGTCCGAGCCCGCCGCGCCGCCCGCCGCGAGGCCGCCGAGCACGCCGCGAGGGAGAGCGCCCGCGACGAGGGCGAGTCCCCCAGCCCGCGCCTGCGCCGGCTCCGGTTCGCCCGGCCCGCGTGAACACCGGCGTCGGGCAGGGCGGCCGCACGGGGGTCGGCCGCCCTCCGGCACCGCTGAGGAGTGGGCCGGCCGTGCCCCCGCGTGCGATGCTCGGTCCCGTGGAGACCAGGTCTGTCAGCCCCGTCTTCGTCGGCCGCGGCGACGAGTTGGACATCCTCGGCGAAGGGCTCTCCCGCGCCGGCGCCGGGGAGCCACAGGCGTTCCTGATCGGCGGGGAGGCCGGGGTCGGCAAGACCCGCCTCGTCGAGGAGTTCGCCGCCGCCGCCCGCCGCGACGGGGCCGTCGTCGCGCTCGGCGGCTGTGTCGAGATCGGCGCGGACGGGCTGCCGTTCGCCCCGTTCTCCACCGCCCTGCGCGCCCTGCGCGGCGCCCTGCCCGACGAACTCGCCGCCGCCGCGGCCGGCCAGGAACAGGAACTCGCCCGGCTGCTGCCCGAAGTGGCCGAGACCCGCGCCGGACGCCACGACGAGGCGGGCATGGCCCGCCTCTTCGAGCTCACCGCCCGCCTCCTGGAGCGGGTGGCCGAGCACAGCACGGTCGTCCTCGCCCTGGAGGACCTGCACTGGGCCGACGCCTCCACCCGCCATCTGCTGTCCTACCTGCTGCGCACCCTGCGCACCGGCCGGCTCGTCGTCCTCGCCACCTACCGCGCCGACGACATCCACCGCCGCCATCCACTGCGCCCCCTGCTCGCCGAACTCGACCGGCTGCGCACCCTCCAGCGCCTCGAACTCGCCCGCTTCACCCGCGACGAGGTCGGCCGCCAGATCGCCGGCATCCTCGCCGCCGAACCCGACCCCGCCCAGGTCGACGACATCTTCGAACGCTCCGACGGCAACGCCTTCTTCGTCGAGGAACTCGCCGTCGCCGCCCACGAGGGCTGCTGCACCGGCCTCACCGACTCCCTGCGCGACCTGCTCCTGGTCCGCGTCGAGACGCTGCCCGAGAGCGCGCAGCGAGTGGCCCGGATCGTCGCCGAGGGCGGCTCCACCGTCGAGTACCGGCTGCTGGCCGCCGTCGCCCGGCTCACCGAGGACGACCTGATCGAGGCGCTGCGGGCCGCCGTGAACGCCAACCTCCTGCTCGCCGCCCCCGGCGGCGACGGCTACCGCTTCCGCCACTCCCTGGTCCGCGAGGCCGTCAGCGACGACCTGCTGCCCGGCGAACGCTCCCGGCTCAACCGCCGCTACGCCGAGGCCCTGGAAGCCGACCCGACCCTGGTCCCCGCCGACGAACGCGTGATGCGGCTGGCCAGCTACTGGTACCACGCCCACGACCCGGCCAAAGCCCTGCCGGCCGTCCTGGACGCCTCGGTCGAGGCCCGCTCCCGGCGCGCCTACAGCGAGCAACTGCGGCTTCTGGAACGGGCGATGGAGCTGTGGGAGACGGCCCCCGCGGACGTCCGGGCCCGGCTGCGCCCCGTCGACTACACCGAGGCCTACCCTCCCTGCGGCTGCGACCCCGCCACCACCCCGCTGCGCTACCTCGACCTCATGGCCGAGGCCGTCGTCGCCGGCCGCTGCTGCGGGGAGCGCGAACGCGCGCTGAAGATCACCAAGCGGGCCCAGCGCATGCTGCACGACGAGGACGACCCCCAGCGCGCCGCCTGGTTCTGGGTGCAGCGCTCCCGGCTGGTGCGCTCCCTGGGCCGGGGCAGCGGCCGCGAGGAACTGGCCAGGGCGCAGGACCTGATGCGCGGCCTGCCGCCCGGAGAGGTGCACGCCGAGGTCCTCACCCACGCCGCCAACTGGTCCGCGCTGCACGCCCCGGGACCCGACGCCTACCGGGACGCCGAGCGCGCGGTGGAGTACGCCCGGCTGGTCGACGCCCGCGAGACCGAACTCAACGCGCGCCAGATCCTGGGCGTCCTCAAGGTCGAGTCCGGCGACATCGAGGCCGGACTCACCGAGCTGTACGAGCTCAAGGACCGGGCGCTGACGGAGGACATCCCCTCCGTCGCGCTGAACGTCTATGTGAACCTCCCCACCGAACTGGAGGCGGTCGGCCGCTCCGGGGAGGCCGTGCCGATCCTGGAGGAGGGGCTGGCCTACGCCCGGCGGCAGGGACTGCCCGACACCGAGGCCTGGGTGTACGGCAACCTCGCCGAGTCCCTGTTCTCCCTGGGCCGCTGGGAGGAGGCCGGCGGGGCGGCCGCCGCCACGGGACGCATCGGCCAGGGCGTCGGGCCGAAGGGCCTGCACGCCACCCTCAGCGCCGAACTCGCCCTCGCCCGCGGAGACCTCACCGAGGCGGGCGGCCGGCTGACCGCCGCGTGGGGCTTCTTCGACTCCCACGAACACGCACCCCAGCACCGCCTGCCCCTCGCCCGCCACGCCATCGCCCTCGCCACGGCCGAGAACCGTCCCGACGACGCCCGGGCCCATCTCGAACGCGCCCTGGACGCCGGCTTCCCGCCCGGCGCCCAGCGCTACGCCTGGCCCCTGCTGGTCACCGCCGCCGAAGCCGGCTGTGCCACCGGCCTCCTCGCCCGGATCCGCGAGGCGGCCAGACAGCTCGCCACCCTCGCCCCCGTGTGGCAGGCCCACGCGCTGTGGCTGCGCGCCGAGCTCCACCGCGCCGAAGGCCGCGACGACCCGGGCGACTGGTCCGAGACGGTCACCGCCTTCGAGCAGCTGGAACGCCCCTACGACCTCGCCCGCACCCGGTACCGCCTGGCCGAGGCGCTCCTCGCCTCCGCGGCCGCCGACGACCGTGCCCGCGCCACCGACCTCCTCCGTCTCACCTACGCCGTGGCCACCCATCTGGGTGCCCGCCCCCTCACCGAAACGGTCACCCGCCTCGCCCGGCGGGCCCGCATCCCCCTCACCGGCCGTCCCGCCACCGACTCCGCCGAGCACCTTGGCCTCACCACCCGCGAACACGACGTCCTGCGCCTGGTCTCCACCGGCCGCACCAACCGCCAGATAGCCGAGGAGCTCTTCATCTCCCCGAAGACGGCCAGCGTCCATGTCTCGAACATCCTCGCCAAACTGGGCGTCTCGGGCCGCACGGAGGCGGCGGCGGTGGCCCACCGCCTGGGGCTGTTCCCACCGGAGGCCGACAACCGGCTGGTCGCGCGATGATGGGACGAGCCGACGCCGGTCCGGAAAGGAACAGCCGTGTTCAACGCCTTCGAGGAGCTGTTCTCGCCGGGTCGCAGGCACACCCGGGACGAGCAGAACCGGCTGGAGCTGACCCGGGAGGACGTGGGGGACGGGGATCCGGGGCGGGGGCCGATAGACCTGGCGTCCGGGAAGGTCGTCGTACGACTGCCTCAGCCCGGCCCCGACCCCGACCTCGACCCAGACTCCGACCGCGGTTCCGGCCCGGAGGGGTGACGGCCCTCAGCTCACCTGCAGCTCCAGGATCTTGTCGTCGCCCGTCTTCGGGGTGCCCCGGCCGTCCGTGTTGCTGGTGGTGACCCAGAGTTTGTCGCCGCCCGCCGCGACCACCGTGCGCAGCCGGCCGTACTCACCCTGGAGGAAGGACTGGGGGTCGGCCGAGGCCTCGGTGCCCTTCAGGGGTGTCCGCCACAGCCGCCGGCCCTTCAGCCCGGCCATCCAGATCGAACCCTCGGCGTAGGCGATGCCGCTGGGGGAGGCGTCGTCGGTGTGCCACTGGGCTATCGGGTTGCGGTACTTCGCGTCGTCGGACTCGCCCTCGGCCACCGGCCAGCCGTAGTCGCCGCCCGGCACGATCGCGTTCAGCTCGTCCCAGGTGTCCTGGCCGAACTCCGAGGCGAACAGCCGCTGTTCGGGATCCCAGGCCAGTCCCTGCACATTGCGGTGGCCGTACGAGTAGACGGGGGAGCCGGGGAAGGGGTTGCCCGGGGCCGCCTCGCCCTCGGGGGTCAGGCGCAGGATCTTGCCGCCCAGGGACTTGCGGTCCTGGGACAGCCCCCGGTCGCCGCTCTCGCCCGTTCCCGCGTACAGCATTCCGTCCGGGCCGAAGGCGATCCGGCCGCCGTTGTGGATCACGCCCTTGGGGATGCCCTTGAAGACCGTGTCCGGGGCGCCCAGCTGATCGCCGGCGGGGCGCTTCGCGTCGTAGAGCATGCGCACGATGCGGTTGTCCGAGGCCGAGGTGAAGTACGCGTAGACCATGTGGTCCGACGCGTAGTCCGGGGAGAGGGCGAGGCCGAGCAGACCGCCCTCGCCTGCCGCGGAGACACCCGGGACCTCGCCGGCCTCGGTCTTCTTCCCGGACTCCGCGTCGACGTGAGTGATCGTCCCCTCGTCGCGGGAGGCGACCAGCAGGCCGCCCTCGGGGAGCGGGGCCAGACCCCACGGGGAGTCCAGGCCCTCGGCGACCGTCCGCACCACCTTCACCGTGCCCTTCGCGGGCGGGGTCTCCTCGGCGCTCGGCGAGGACGAGCCCTCCACCGTCGAACGGCTGGCGGAGGCGGTCGGGCCACTCCCGGACGACCCCCCGTCGCCGGAGGAGCAGCCGGCCGTCAACAGCAGCGCACCCGAGGCCAACACGGCGGTCACCGTCCGTCGTTGCACGATCCGCTCCCTTCGACGCGGCGGTCCTGAGGCCGCCCCCACTTGTCCCTACGACGCTCGCGCCCCACGGGTTCCCGATCGCCGGCGACCCCACCCGAAAGCGGCACCTATTCCCACGATCCCCGCGCGCCCGGCAGTTCCGCCACCTCCACGAGATCCCGTGAGGTCAGCCGCAGCGCCGCCGCGCCCGCGTTCTCCTCGACCCAGTGGGCCTGCTTCGCCCCCGGCACCGGCACCACGTGCCGCCCCTGCGCCAGCACCCATGCCAGCGCCACCTGCGCCGCCGTCACGCCGTCCCCGTGCCGCGCGGCCACCCGGCGCAGCCCGGCGACGATCGGCTGGTTCGCGGCCATCATCTCGGCGGTGAAACGGGGGTGCCGGGCCCGCATGTCGTCCGGCTCGAAGCCCTGGCCCGGAGTCAGCGTGCCGGTGAGGAAACCGTTCCCCAGAGGCATCGCCGCCAGAAAACCCACTCCGCGCTCCTCGCACCACGGCAGCAGGGTGTCCAGCGCGTCCGGTGACCACACCGACAGCTCGGCCTCCACCGCGCTCACCGGGAAGACCTGCTGCACCCGTCGCAACTGCCGGATCGTCCCGTCGTGCAGGCCGCCCGAGCGGCGGCCGCCCCGCGCGCCCACCGCGCACAGCCCCAACGCCCGTACCTTGCCCGCCCGGACGAGGTCCGCCATCGCGCCCCACGTCTCCTCGACGGGGACCTCCGGGTCGGCGCGGTGCAGCTGGTAGAGGTCGATGACGTCCGTCTGCAGCCGCCTGAGCGACGCGTCGCAGGCCCGTTTCACGTATCCCGGGCGGCCGTTGGCCACGATGTGCTGCTCACCCACGAGCAGACCGACCTTCGTCGACACGAACGCGTCCCCGCGCCGCTCCTTCAGCACCCGCCCCACCAGGAGCTCGTTGGTGAACGGGCCGTACATGTCGGCCGTGTCCAGCAGGGTCGACCCCAGGTCGAGCGCCCGGTGCACCGCCCTGAGCGACTCGTCGCCCCGCTGTCGCGACCCGCTGTACCCCCAGCTCATCGGCATGCACCCGAGTCCCACGGCCCCCACCGAGAGCGCCCCCGCACCAACAGTCCTGCGCTCCACCGACCCGCGACCCTCCCTTTCCGACCTCCAACCTAACCTCTGCACACGCGCGTACCTCAATTAGCCTCCTGGCATGAGCATCGACGCACCGCGTGACGTATGGCTGCCCATCCCCCCGGAGGAGATCGACGGTCTCCCCGACGGACTCGACTACCTCTTCTGGGACGGGGGAGAGGACGGCGGTCAGCCGTTCCCGGGGGACCCCGGCGCATGCGCCGTCTATGTGGTGCCCTACATGAAGCGGCAGCAGGTGAAGGTACGACCGTTGGCGGAGATGCGGAACCTGCGGGTCGTGCAGACGCTCACCGCGGGGGTCGACGACATCACCGAGCGGCTGGCGGACCTCGTGCCCGGCGTTCAGCTGTGCAACGCGCGCGGGGTGCACGACGCCAGCACCGCCGAGCTCGCGCTCACCCTGACGCTCGCCTCGCTGCGCGGGATCCCGCAGTTCGTGCGCGCCCAGGACCGCGGGCACTGGGAGGGCGGATTCCGTCCCGCGCTCGCCGACAGGAACGTGCTCATCGTCGGGTACGGGGCGATCGGCGAGGCCATCGAGGACCGGCTCGTGCCCTTCGAGGTGGCGCGCGTGGCACGCGTCGCGCGCTCCCAGCGTGCGACGGCGCGCGGGCCTGTGCACCCCTTCACCGATCTGCCCGCGCTCCTGCCCGAGGCGGACGTCGTCATCCTGTCGACGCCGCTCACCGAGAGCACCCGCGGGATCGTCGGCGCCGACTTCCTGGCCCGGATGAAGGACGGCGCGCTGCTGGTCAACGTGGCCCGCGGCCCCGTCGTCGACACCAAGGCGCTGCTCTCCGAACTGGAGACCGGCCGGATCACCGCCGCCCTGGACGTCACCGACCCCGAACCCCTGCCCCCGGGCCACCCGTTGTGGCACGCGCCCGGCGTGCTGATCAGCCCGCACGTGGGCGGCCCCACCTCGGCGTTCCTGCCGCGCGCCAAGCGGCTGCTGGTGGACCAGTTGGGCCGTTTCGTGAACCGGCAGCCCCTGCGCCACGTGATCCTGACTACGGGCGAGGCAGGCGCGTAGTCCGGTTCGGGCACCCTCCGCAGTCCCCCGGACGCGGCGGGTACGCATATGCCGATGATCGTCACGGAGCGTAGAGAACCTATGTCCCTGAGTGACGAGACTGGTGTATCGTCCCGACAGGGGCTGCGCCGCGACCTTTCGGCGCCTGGGATGGACATTTCAGACTTGTGAGGGGGGCGACGGGCGATGCACGGCCTATGGACGAACGACCCGACGCGGCGGAACCGCCGCCGACGGCCCTGGCGCACGGCTGCGGGCCGACGTGGTCACGACACTCATCACAGCCATCACCACCGCAGGCACGGCGGTCGCAGAAAGCATGCGCACCAGGATCCGAGGGACCCGGGGGCGGCGCGGACCGGGAGGACCCGGTGAGTTCGCCGACGACCTCCACGCCCCTCCTCGACGGAGCCGAGACCGCGCCACGCGACCGGACTCCGGCGAAGACGCCGCAGCCCGGGCAGCCGTCCTGCGGCGCCGGACCGAACCTGGTCCACCAACTGCTGCTGACCCTCCTGTGCGCGGGATACGCCGTCGGTTCCGCGCTCGGCTGGGGCTCCGACGAACTCGCCCTGATCATGGGCGACTTCGGACTGACCGCCGCGGCGGCCACTGCCGCCGTGTCCTGCCTCCTCTACGCGCGCACCCGCCGCGTCCGCTTTCGGCCCGCCTGGCTGCTGTTCGCCCTCTCCTCGGCGATGGCCGCCCTCGGCAACCTGGTCTGGGGGTGGTACGAGGTCGTCCTGGGCCGCCCCGTGCCCAGCCCCAGCTACGCCGACCTGTTCTTCCTCTGCTTCGCGCCCCCCGCGATCGTCGGGCTGCTGGTGCTGGCCGCCCGCCCGGTCACCAAGGCGGGCTGGGTCTGCCTCGCGCTGGACGCCTGGCTGATCGCCGGCTCGCTGCTCACGCTCTCCTGGAGCCTCGCCCTCGCCCAGGCCGCGAAGTTCGACGGCCCGAGCGTGGCCCACGCGGCGCTCTCCCTGGCGTACCCGCTGCTCGACATCGCCCTGGTCAGCATGGTGCTCGTACTGCACTTCCGGCGGTCCACGGTGAACCGCACGGCCGTCAACACGGCCGTCGGCGCGCTCGCGCTGACCGTCATGTGCGACGCCCTGTTCACCTCGCCGCTGCTGCACAACAACTACCGCTCCGGCCAACTCCTCGACGCCGGCTGGTTCGCGGGCTCCCTGCTGCTGGCCTACGCACCCTGGGCCGCCTCCCGGCAGCACCGGGGACCGGCCGCCGACGAGGGGCACACGCGCGTGGTGCACGAGCACCTGCCGGCCGGACACCGCCCCGGCGTCCCCGCGCAGGCCGCCCCGCACACCGCCGCGCACCCGTCCGCGCGGACACCCCGCCAGACCCCGCCGCAGGGAGGCGACCACAGCCGGTACATGGCCACCCGGCCCATCACCGGCTCCCTGGCCGCCCTCACCCCGTACCTCGCCGCCGCCGTCTGCACCCTGGGGATCCTCTACAACGTCCTCAACGGCCGCAGCGTCGACCGCGTGGTCCTGCTGACCGGCGGCGCGGTGGTCCTCGCCCTCGTGGTGCGGCAGGGGATCATGCTGCTCGACAACATCACCCTCACCCAGGAACTGGCGCAGAAGGAGAACCACTTCCGTTCCCTGGTGCAGGGCTCCAGCGACGTCATCATGATCGCCGCCCCCAGCGGCATCCTGCGGTACGTCTCCCCGGCCGCCGCCGGGGTCTACGGGCGGCCCGCCGAAGCCCTGGTGGGCACCGAACTGGCCGACCTCATCCACCCGGAGGACCTGGGCTGCGTGGTGCACGAGGTGCGCCGCTTCCTCGCCGCCAGCCCCCAGGACGAGGCCACCACCCGCATCGAGTGCCGCTTCCGCTCCGGCGACGGAGGCTGGCTCAACGTCGAGTCGACCGTCAACCGCCACCACGGCGGCCTGATCTTCAACAGCCGGGACGTCACCGAACGGGTGCGCCTGCAGGCACAGCTCCAGCACAACGCCGAGCACGACCCGCTCACCGACCTGCCCAACCGCGCCCTGTTCACCCGGCGCGTCCAGCAGGCCCTGTCCGGCCGGCGCAGCTCCGACCGCGGCACCGCCCTGCGCAACACGGCCGTCCTCTTCATCGACCTCGACGGCTTCAAGGCCGTCAACGACACCATCGGGCACCAGGCCGGCGACGAACTCCTCGTCCAGGCCGCCCGCCGGCTCCAGGACTCCGTCCGCAAGGGCGACACCGCGTCCCGGCTGGGCGGCGACGAGTTCGCGGCCCTGATCGTCGGCGACACCACCCGCGACCGGTCCGCCCGCGAACGGCACATCCTGGAACTCGCCGACCGCCTCAGGATCACCCTCTCGCAGCCCTACCTGATCGATGGCAACGAAGTCAGGGTCGCCGCCTCCATCGGCGTCGCCTTCGCCGAACCCGGCCTCGGGGCCGGCGAGATCCTGCGCAACGCCGACCTCGCCATGTACCGCGCCAAGGCGGGCGGCAAGGGCCGGGTCGAGCTGTACAAGCCGCAGATGCAGCAGGACGTCGTACGCAAGGCGGAGCTGGCCACCCGGCTGCGGGCCGCACTGCACGACGGCGAGTTCGCGCTGCTGCACCAGCCCGTGGTGCGGCTGGAGGACGGCCGGATCTCGTCCGTCGCCGCCCAGGCCCGCTGGCGGTCCTCGCAGGGTGTGCTGTTCACCCCCGCCGAGTTCCTGCGGGTCGCGGAGGACGGCGACAGGACGGCCGAGCTGGGCCGCTGGATCCTCGAGGAGGCCGTCGCCCAGGCCGCCGACCGGGTCGGGAGCGGACTCACCGTGCCGGTGGCGGTACGCATGAGCGCCCGGCGTCTGCTGGACCGGTCGATGCCGCTGGGCTCCGTGGAGGCACTGCTCACCCGGCACGGACTGCCGTCCGGGTCGCTCGTGATCGAGCTCTCGGACCTGGACCCGAAGGTGTCGCTGGACGACCTGGAACGCCGTCTGGGCGCCCTGCGCCGACTCGGCGTCCGAATCGCCCTCGACGGCTTCGGCGGCGGCTACGGCGCCCTCACGGCGCTGCGCCGGCTCCCGGTCGACGTCCTCAGGCTCGACCGCTCGCTGGTCGAGGGGGTCGTCGAGTCCGCGCGGCTGCACAAGATCACCAGTGGGCTGCTGCGGATCGCCTGCGACCTCGGGCTGCAGTCCGTGGCCGACGGCGTCGACCTGCCCGAGCAGGTCGTGGCGCTGCGCGCGATGGGCTGTACGCACGGCCAGGGCATGGCGTTCTCCGGACCGTTGGACGAGTACCGGCTGCGCCGCGCCCTCGCCACCGGCCGGTATCCGGTGCCGCACGGCCCCGCGGAGCCCGCGTTCGCGGGCGGCGGCGCCGGGGTGTACACCAGTGGGGTGGCCACTGGCGGCGTCACCGCTGTCCTGGGGAGCGGAAGTGCACTACGCTCACATAATGAGACTCCTGTCCCACCCACTTGACAGTCGGTGCGCGCCAGGAGGAGGGTCATTGCCATGCGCACCCGAATTCTCGTACTTGGCAAGCGCGTCGGCTGAAGCCTGTGACCTCCGGAGGAATCTGGAACCCACGGCGACCCTTGTCCGGCGCGCTCCCCTCGCTTGCCTTTTGGCACGGGGGGTTTTTTGTTGCACAAAACCCGCAGTATCACCCCCAGCAGAACCCTCAGCATCGAGAAGAGAAGACCGATGACCGAGCAGGCCACCGGGGCCCATCCGCAGCCGCGGCCCCGATCCGGAGGACACTCCGCCACCGTCGAGCACATCACCGGTGCGCAGTCCCTCATCCGCTCTCTCGAGGAGGTCGGCGCCGACACGGTATTCGGCATTCCGGGCGGCGCGATCCTGCCCGCCTACGACCCGCTGATGGACTCCACCCGTGTCCGTCACGTCCTGGTCCGCCACGAGCAGGGCGCCGGCCACGCGGCCACCGGCTACGCGCAGGCCACCGGCAGGGTCGGTGTCTGCATGGCCACCTCGGGACCGGGCGCCACCAACCTGGTGACCCCGATCGCCGACGCGCACATGGACTCGGTGCCGATGGTGGCGATCACCGGGCAGGTCGCGTCGGCGGCGATCGGCACGGACGCCTTCCAGGAGGCGGACATCGTCGGCATCACCATGCCGATCACCAAGCACAACTTCCTGGTCACCAAGGCCGAGGACATCCCGCGGGTCATCGCGCAGGCCTTCCACATCGCCTCCACCGGCCGCCCCGGCCCGGTCCTGGTCGACATCGCCAAGGACGCCCTCCAGGCGAAGACCACCTTCTCCTGGCCGCCCACCATGGACCTGCCCGGCTACCGCCCGGTGACCAAGCCGCACGCCAAGCAGATCCGCGAGGCCGCCAAGCTGATCACCGCCGCCAAGCGGCCGATCCTGTACGTCGGCGGCGGTGTCCTCAAGGCCGGCGCCACCGCCGAGCTGAAGGTCCTCGCCGAGCTGACCGGAGCGCCCGTCACCACCACGCTGATGGCGCTGGGCGCGTTCCCCGACAGCCACCCGCAGCACCTGGGCATGCCCGGCATGCACGGCTCGGTGGCCGCCGTCACCGGTCTGCAGAAGGCCGACCTGATCGTCGCCCTCGGCGCCCGCTTCGACGACCGCGTCACCGGCAAGCTCGACAGCTTCGCGCCGTACGCCAAGGTCGTCCACGCGGACATCGACCCGGCGGAGATCGGCAAGAACCGCGTCGCGGACGTGCCGATCGTGGGGGACGCCCGAGAGGTCATCGCCGACCTGATCCAGGCCGTGCAGAAGGAGCACAGCGAGGGCCAGCCCGGCGACTACACCGCTTGGTGGAAGGACCTCGACCGCTGGCGCGAGACCTACCCGCTCGGCTACGACCAGCCCGCCGACGGCTCGCTCTCCCCGCAGCACGTCATCGAGCGCATCGGACAGCTCGCCCCCGAGGGCACGATCTTCGCCGCGGGCGTCGGCCAGCACCAGATGTGGGCCGCCCACTTCATCCAGTACGAGAAGCCCGCCACCTGGCTGAACTCCGGCGGCGCGGGCACCATGGGCTACGCCGTCCCGGCCGCGATGGGCGCCAAGGCCGGCGCGCCCGCGCGGACCGTCTGGGCGATCGACGGCGACGGCTGCTTCCAGATGACCAACCAGGAACTCACCACCTGCGCCCTGAACGGCATCCCGATCAAGGTCGCGGTCATCAACAACGGCGCCCTCGGCATGGTCCGCCAGTGGCAGACGCTGTTCTACAACCAGCGCTACTCCAACACCGTGCTGCACTCCGGCCCGAACGACGTCAACCCGGAGGCCCGCGGCACCCGCGTCCCCGACTTCGTGAAGCTGTCGGAGGCCATGGGCTGCTACGCGATCCGCTGCGAGTCGCCGGACGACCTCGACAAGGTCATCGAGGAGGCGAACTCGATCAACGACCGCCCCGTCGTCGTCGACTTCATCGTCCACGGGGACGCGATGGTGTGGCCTATGGTCGCCGCGGGCACCTCCAACGACGAGATCATGGCCGCGCGCGACGTCCGCCCGGACTTCGGCGACAACGAAGACGACTGAGCGAGAGAGACCACACAGACATGTCCAAGCACACGCTCTCCGTCCTGGTGGAGAACAAGCCGGGCATCCTGGCCCGGATCGCCGCCCTGTTCTCCCGCCGCGGCTTCAACATCGACTCGCTCGCCGTCGGCGTCACCGAGCACGCCGACATCTCCCGCATCACGATCGTGGTGAGCGTCGACGCCCTGCCGCTGGAGCAGGTCACCAAGCAGCTCAACAAGCTCGTCGAGGTGCTGAAGATCGTCGAACTGGAGCCGTCGCAGGCCGTCCACCGTGAACTCGTTCTGGTGAAGGTGCGCGCCGACAACGAGACGCGCTCCCAGATCGTCGAGATCGTCCAGCTGTTCCGCGCCAAGACGGTGGACGTCTCCCCGGAGGCCGTGACCATCGAGGCCACCGGCGGCAGCGACAAGCTGTCCGCGATGCTCAAGATGCTGGAACCGTACGGCATCAAGGAACTTGTCCAGTCCGGCACCATCGCCATCGGCCGCGGCGCCCGCTCCATCACGGACCGCTCGCTGCGCGCGCTGGACCGTTCCGCGTAAGGCTGGAAACGGGCGGCCGACGTCTGCCGGCCGCCCGTATACCGAGACCCCGAAACTTCTCGTCGTCCCGCCGTCATACGGTGGGACGCAAAACCTGCACCCAAGGAGAGAAACCAAAGTGGCCGAGCTGTTCTACGACGCCGACGCCGACCTGTCCATCATCCAGGGCCGCAAGGTCGCGGTCATCGGTTACGGCAGCCAGGGCCACGCCCACGCGCTGTCGCTCCGTGACTCGGGTGTCGACGTCCGCGTCGGTCTGCACGAGGGCTCCAAGTCCAAGGCGAAGGCCGAGGAGCAGGGCCTGCGCGTGGTGACGCCCGCCGAGGCCGCCGCCGAGGCCGACCTCATCATGATCCTGATCCCGGACCCGATCCAGGCCCAGGTCTACGAGGAGTCCATCGCCCCGAACCTGAACGACGGCGACGCGCTGTTCTTCGCGCACGGCTTCAACGTCCGCTTCGGCTTCATCAAGGCCCCGGCCGGCGTCGACGTCGCCCTGGTCGCCCCGAAGGGCCCGGGCCACCTGGTCCGCCGCCAGTACGAGGAGGGCCGCGGCGTCCCCGCGATCGCCGCCGTCGAGCAGGACTCGACCGGCAGCGCCTTCGCGCTGGCCCTGTCGTACGCCAAGGCCATCGGCGGCACCCGCGCCGGTGTCATCAAGACGACCTTCACCGAGGAGACCGAGACCGACCTGTTCGGTGAGCAGGCCGTCCTGTGCGGTGGCACCTCGGCCCTGGTCAAGGCGGGCTTCGAGACCCTGGTCGAGGCCGGCTACCAGCCGGAGATCGCCTACTTCGAGTGCCTGCACGAGCTGAAGCTGATCGTCGACCTCATGTACGAGGGCGGCCTGGAGAAGATGCGCTGGTCGGTCTCCGAGACCGCCGAGTGGGGCGACTACGTCACCGGCCCGCGCATCATCACCGACGCCACCAAGGCCGAGATGAAGCAGGTCCTCGCCGAGATCCAGGACGGCACCTTCGCCCAGAACTGGATGGACGAGTACCACGGCGGTCTGAAGAAGTACAACGAGTACAAGACGGCCGACTCGGAGCACCTGCTGGAGACCACCGGCAAGCAGCTCCGCAAGCTGATGAGCTGGGTGAACGAGGAGGCGTAAGCCTCAGGTGATGGGGCCGGAGCGGTTCGCTCCGGCCCCATCGGCCATCCCGTCCGGTCACGGACGGGTGATCCTTTCGCGGAGGCGCGAGACGGTCTCCGTCGCGGCACTACACTGCTGTTACATACGCGTTCAGGCCCACAGCGTCGTGCGTCTTCCACGCGGCTAGCCCCTCCTCCGCATGCGGCCGTCGGGACGGCCGTCCGCACGCTATGGACTTGTGAGGACTCACGTGAGCTCGAAACCTGTCGTACTCATCGCTGAAGAGCTGTCGCCCGCGACCGTGGACGCGCTCGGGCCGGACTTCGAGATCCGGCACTGCAACGGCGCGGACCGGGCCGAGCTGCTCCCCGCCATCGCCGATGTCGACGCGATCCTGATCCGCTCGGCCACCAAGGTCGACGCGGAGGCCATCGCGGCGAGCCGTCGTCTGAAGGTCGTCGCACGAGCCGGCGTCGGCCTGGACAACGTCGACGTCTCCGCCGCCACCAAGGCCGGCGTGATGGTCGTCAACGCCCCCACCTCCAACATCGTCACCGCCGCCGAGCTGGCCTGCGGTCTCCTCCTCGCCACCGCCCGTCACATCCCGCAGGCCAACGCCGCGCTGAAGAACGGCGAGTGGAAGCGCAGCAAGTACACGGGCGTCGAGCTGGCCGAGAAGACCCTCGGTGTCGTCGGTCTCGGCCGCATCGGCGCGCTCGTCGCGCAGCGCATGTCCGCGTTCGGCATGAAGGTCGTCGCCTACGACCCCTACATCCAGCCCGCCCGCGCCGCCCAGATGGGCGTGAAGGTGCTCTCGCTGGACGAGCTGCTCGAGGTCTCCGACTTCATCACCGTGCACCTGCCCAAGACCCCGGAGACCGTCGGCCTGATCGGTGACGAGGCGCTGCGCAAGGTCAAGCCGACCGTGCGGATCGTCAACGCCGCGCGCGGCGGGATCGTCGACGAGGAGGCGCTGTACTCGGCGCTGAAGGAGGGCCGCGTCGCCGGCGCCGGTCTCGACGTGTACGCGAAGGAGCCCTGCACGGACTCCCCGCTGTTCGAGTTCGACCAGGTGGTCTCCACCCCGCACCTCGGCGCCTCCACCGACGAGGCCCAGGAGAAGGCCGGTATCGCCGTCGCGCGGTCGGTGCGGCTCGCCCTCGCCGGTGAGCTGGTCCCCGACGCGGTGAACGTGCAGGGCGGTGTCATCGCCGAGGACGTCAAGCCGGGCCTGCCGCTGGCCGAGCGCCTCGGCCGGATCTTCACCGCGCTCGCCGGCGAGGTCGCGGTCCGCCTCGACGTCGAGGTCTACGGCGAGATCACCCAGCACGACGTGAAGGTGCTGGAGCTGTCGGCGCTGAAGGGTGTCTTCGAGGACGTCGTCGACGAGACGGTGTCGTACGTCAACGCGCCGCTGTTCGCGCAGGAGCGCGGTGTCGAGGTGCGCCTCACCACCAGCTCCGAGTCCGCCGACCACCGCAACGTCGTCACCGTGCGCGGCACGCTCTCGGACGGCGAGGAGGTGTCGGTCTCCGGCACGCTGGCCGGTCCGAAGCACATCCAGAAGATCGTCGCGGTCGGCGAGTACGACGTCGACCTCGCCCTCGCCGACCACATGGTCGTCCTCAAGTACGAGGACCGTCCCGGTGTCGTCGGCACGGTCGGCCGGATCTTCGGCGAGGCGGGCATCAACATCGCCGGCATGCAGGTCGCCCGCGCGGCGGCCGGCGGCGAGGCGCTGGCCGTTCTGACGGTGGACGACACGGTGTCCTCCGGGGTGCTGGCCGAGGTCGCCACGGAGATCGGGGCCACGTCGGCCCGTGCGGTGAACTTGGTCTGACCGTTCGTTTCCGGTGACCGTCGGCTGCGGTTGCCGTCCCTGGGGGCTGCCGCCCCCAGGCCCCCGCTTCGGCCCTGAAAGGGCCTCGTCCTCAAACGCCGGACGGGCTGAGATGATCAGCTCGTCCGGCGTTTCAGGGTTGCCGCCACCGCCGCCGCCCCTGCCAGCACCACCGCCCCCGCGATCGCCGCTCCCTGCATACCGCTGGTGAACGCCTCCCGCGCCGCCGTGGCGAGGCCGGGGACCCGGTCGGCCACCGCCAGCGCGCCGCCCAGGGTCTCCCGGGCCGGAGCGGGGGCCGAGGACGGGATCTCGTGGCGGTAGATCGCCGTGCCGATGGATCCGAGGACCGCCATTCCCAGGGCGCCGCCGAACTCCGCGCCGGTCTCGAGGAGGGAGGAGGCGGAGCCCGCCCGCTCGGCCGGGGCCGCGCCCATCGCCAGGTCCGTCATCTGGGAGATGACCATGACGATCCCGGAGGCGAGGACCCCGCAGGCGATCAGCACGAGCCACATGGAGTCGGTGCCGGCGAGGGCGAGCAGGCCGTAGCCGGCCGCGGCGATCGCGAAGCCCGCCGTGACGACGTAGGCCCGGTTGACGCCCTTCTGGACCAGGGAGGTCGCCAGCGGCGCCGCCATGCCGATCGGCACCGAGGGCAGCAGCGCCCACAGGGCCGCCTCCAGTGCGCTCTTGCCGAGGACCGACTGCAGGTACTGCGTGGTGAAGAAGGCCGAGCCCATCATCCCGAACGAGGAGACGAGGTTCAGGACGACCGCGGGGGCGAAGCCGGGGCCGCGGAACAGGGCGGGGGAGATCATCGGGTTCGCGGCCGTGCGCTGGCGGTGGACGAAGAGGGCCGCGAAGAGCAGGCCGACGGTGATCGAGACGACGTACCGGGTGTGCCAGCCCTCGGAGGGGATCTCCTTCAGGCCGTAGATCACGGGGAGCACGGCGGCCATCGAGAGCGGGACGCTCGGCCAGTCGAAGCGGCCGGGGGCCGGGTCGCGCGACTCCGGCAGCAGGACCGGGCCGAGGACCAGCAGCAGGGCCATCGCGGGCAGGTTGACCAGGAAGACCGAGCCCCACCAGAAGTACTCGACCAGGACCCCGCTCATCACCGAGCCGAGTGCGACGCCGGCCGTCATCACCCCGGACCACAGGCCGATCGCCTTCGCCCGCTGGGCGGGGTCGGTGAACATCGTGCGGACCAGGGCCATCGTCGAGGGCATCAGGGTCGCCCCGCCGACGCCGAGGAGCGCGCGGGCCGCGATCAGGGTCTCGGCGCTGTTCGCGTACGCCGCGAGGAGCGAGGCGGCGCCGAAGGCCAGGGCTCCCGCGAGCAGCAGCCGGCGGCGGCCGATGCGGTCGCCGAGCGAGCCCATCGTCATCAGCAGTCCGGCCAGGACGAACGCGTAGATGTCGAAGATCCACAGCTGTTGGGTGCCGCTCGGTTCCAGGTCCGCGCTGATCGCCGGGATCGCGAAGTACAGGACCGAGACGTCCATCGAGACCAGCAGCAGCGGCAGCATCAGCACGCCGAGGGCGGTCCTCCCCCAGAGGGGGGACCCCCAGCGGCGCCCGGCCCGGGCGGCCGGGGGTGTGGTGGTGCTCGTCGGGTTGCTCGTCGGGTTCGTCATGACGGTGACTGTACGAGCGTATTAAACGATTGTCTAGAACGAACGTGTAATTCGGTTGTCTGGGACGGTTGTATGGATCCTGGGGTACGCTGAAGGGCATGGGACACCGAGAAGACCTGCTGGAAGGCGCCAAGCGCTGCCTGATGGAGAAGGGGTTCGTGCGCACGACGGCACGCGACATCGTGAAGGAGTCGGGTACCAACCTCGCCTCGATCGGCTACCACTACGGCTCGAAGGACGCGCTCATGGCGCAGGCGTTCGTGGAGCTGGTGCAGGAGTGGGGCGAGAAGTTCGACCCGGCCGACCGGCGTGACACGGAGGACGGCGGCTCGGTGGAGCGGTTCCGGGACGTGTGGGCCCGGATGCTGGAAACCCTGGACGAGTCCAGGCCCGTCTGGGCGGCCAGTCTGGAGGTCGCCACCCAGGGCGAGCGCCTCGCCGAGCTGCGGAAGCTGATGGCGGCCGCCCAGATCGAGGGGCGATCCGGGCTCGTCGCCATGTTCACCGGCCGGGACGAGGCCACGCTCGACGAACACACCGTCCGCACCCTCGGCGGCTTCTATCAGGCCCTGCTCAACGGCCTGATGGTGCAGTGGCTGTTCGACCCGGCGAGCGCGTCCACGGCCGACGACCTGACAGCGGGCCTGCGCCAGGTCATCGAGGCGGCCGCACCCGAAAAGTGAACCCCCCGGGCACCGCCCTGATTTGGGGACTCGGGGGTGCGCGCGGGAAGATCGGCGGATGGGCGGGGACACGCGACTTCGCATCACGCTGCTCGGCGACTTCCAGGCGTCTCGCGGTGACACCGCCCTGCCCGTTCCGGGTGCGCGGTTGCAGGGTCTGGTCGTACGGCTCGCGCTCGCCGGCGGTCGCGCGGTCGCGCAGGACGTTCTGATCGACGCGATCTGGGCCGAGGACCCTCCGGCCGGTCCCGCCCACGCCCTGCAAGCCCTCGTCTCGCGGGTGCGCCGGGCTTTCGGCTCGGCCGGCGACGTCGCGCAGACGGCGGGCGGCTACCGGCTGGACGTGGACGCGCCCGACGTGGACGCGCTGCGGTTCGAGCAGCTCGCCGCCGCCGGCCGTGACCGCCTGCGCGCCGGCGACCCGCACGCCGCGGCCGCCGTGCTCGGCGAGGCCGTGGCCCTGTGGGGCGATCACCCCGGCGCCGAGCCCACGGCCGTCGCCGCGGTGGCGCCCGCCGCCGCGACCCGGCTGGCCCACGCCTCGGCCGAGGCGGTCGCCGACCTCGCCGACGCCGAGCTGTCCCTGAACCGTGCCGACGCGGCCGCCGCCCGCCTGACCGCCCTGCTCGCCGAGCACCCCCTCCACGAGCGTGCGGCCGCGCTGCTCATGGACGCGCTCGACGCCCAGGGCCGCCAGGCCGAGGCCCTGGCCCTGTACGAGCGGGTCCGTGAAACCCTGGCCGACGACCTCGGCACCGACCCGGGCGCCGCCCTGCGCGAGCGCCACCTGCGCCTGCTGCGCGCCGAGCGGCCGGCCCCGGACCCGGCACGGACCGGACCGGGCAACCTGCCCGCGCCGCTGACCAGCTTCATCGGGCGCGACGACGACCTCGTCCGGATCGGCACCCTGCTCGCCGCCGGGCGCCTGGTCACCGTGCTCGGTCCCGGCGGCGCCGGCAAGACCCGGCTCGCGGTCGAGGCCGCCCGCCGCCACCGCCACGAGTACCGCGACGGCGCCTGGATGATCGACCTCGCCTCCGTCACCGAGCCGGCCAAGGTCGGCGGGGCCCTGCTCGCCGGGACCGGGCTGCGCGGCGGCGCGATGTTCGAGGCCCGGACGCGGGTCGAGGGCGACGAGCTGGACATACTCGTCGACCGGCTCGGCGGCCGGGAGAGCCTGCTGCTCGTCGACAACTGCGAGCACCTGATCGACTCCGTGGCCCACCTCGTCACGGCACTGCTGTCCCGCTGCTCCGGGCTGCGCGTGCTCGCCACCAGCCGCGAACCCCTCGCGGTCGACGGCGAGACGCTCGTGCCGCTCGGTCCGCTCGCGCTGCCCGGACCGGACGACGGCGTCGAGCGGGCCCGGCGGGCGGCGTCGGTACGCCTGTTCACCGAGCGGGCCGCGGCCGTGCGCCCCGGCTTCGAGGTCGACGAGACAACACTGCCCGAGGTCCGGCAGGTGGTCCGCGGCCTGGACGGGATGCCGCTGGCCCTCGAACTGGCCGCGGCCCGGCTGCGGACGCTGTCGCTGCCCGAGCTGGCCGACGGGCTCTCCGACCGGTTCCGGCTGCTCACCACCGGCAGCCGCACCGCGCTGCCCCGGCACCGCACACTGCGCGCGGTCATCGCCTGGAGCTGGGAACTGCTGAGCGAGCACGAGCGAACGGTCGCCGAACGCGTCTCGATCCTGCCGGGCGGTGTCACACAGGGCTCGGCCGCCGCGGTCTGCGCGGGCACCGCGGTGCCGGCCGCCGACATCCCCGAGCTGCTCGCGGGCCTGGTCGACCGGTCGCTGCTGCAGCTCGCGCCCCACCCGGGCCGTCACCGCATGCTGGAGACGCTGCGCGAGTACGGCACCGACCGCCTCGCCGAGAGGGGCGACCTCGGCACCGCCCGCGACCTGGCCGCCGACTACTTCGCCGAGCTGACGGCCCGCCACGACCCGCAGCTGCGCGGCCCCGGCCAGCCGGCGGCCATGCGCGTGATCAGCGCCGAGTACGACAACGCACTGGCCGCCCTGCGCCGGCGATGCGACACCGGTGACGCCCCGGGCGCGCTCGCCCTCGCCCTGAATCTGGCCTGGTACTGGCAGATGTGCGGCCGGCACACCGACGCGGCCCACTGGCTGGGCGAGGCACTGGCGGTGCCCGGCGGCGGGCCGACGCCCGACCGCGACTGCGCCCACGCGATCTTCCTGTTCAACCGGGTCGCCGTCTGGCCGGGGACGACCGCGGAGGAGACCGCCGACGACCGGGCCGGGATACGCGAGCTGGCCGACCGGCTGCTCGCCTACCCGGAGCTGCCCGGCCCGTACGGCGCGCTCACCCCGGTCCTGCTCGCGATCCTGCGGGAGGAGAGGACCACGCTCGCGACCGTCGAGCACCTGGCCGACGGCGACGACGTGTGGCTGTCCGGGCTGGCCCGTATGTTCCGGGCCCAGTTCGCCGAGAACGCGGGCGAGCTCGACACGATGCGCACCGACGTGGAGGCCGCCCTGGCCTGCTTCCGGCAGGCCGGTGACCGCTGGGGCCAGGCCAACGCGCTGCCGATGCGCGCCCAGCTGCGGCAGTACGACGGCGACCTCGACGGCGCACTGGCCGACCTGCGCGAAGCCCGGTCGCTGGCGGGCGCGTTCGGCTCGCTCAGCCTCGGCGACGAGGTGTTCGCCGACCTGCGCTGGATCGACCTGCATCTGCGGCGGGGCGACACCGACCTGGCGATCGCGATGATCGACTCGGCCCGGGAGCGGGCGCGGCGCGCGAACGCGCCGGAGATGCTGTTCCTGGTCGACGGCTGGGAGGCCGTCTTCCGGGTGCGGCTCGGCGACCTGGACCGGGCGCGGGAACTGCTCGACGGAGCCGAACGGGGTCTGCACGGCGACACCTCGTTCCCCGGTGACCACGCACGGACGCTGGTGGGCAGCGCCCGGGCCTCGCTCTGCCTGGAGACGGGCGACCCGGCCGGCGCGGAGAAGGCGCTGGCGAAGGCGTACGCGGCGGCGCTGGAGACCCGGGACCTGCCGATGCTGTCGCTGGTGGCGGTGAACACGGCGGCGCTCGCCGGTGCGTACGGGCGTCATCACGAGGCCGCCTTCCTGCTCGGCGCCGCCTCCCGGCTGCGCGGCGCGGACGACCGCACCGAACGGCAGGTTCGCGACCTCACCCGCCGAGGGCGGGCCGCGCTGGGCGAGGAAGCCTTCGCCGCGGCGTACGGGAAGGGGTGGAAGCTGGACGGGAAGACGGCCATGGCCGAGGCCGATCCCGCCCGGCTGTCCCGGGAACCCGGGCCGGCCCGCCCGGATCCCGGGTGAGCCCGGGGCGCCTCAGAGCCGGGCCGTCTTGAGGGCCATGTGCAGCAGCAGGCGGTCCTCCCCGTCGTCCAGGTCGAGGCCCGTCAGCTTCTCCACCCGGGAGAGCCGGTAGTACAGGGTCTGGCGGTGGACCCCCAGCTCGGCGGCGGTGCGGCCGGCCTGGCCCGCGCAGTCGAGATAGACCTCGGCGGTGCGGGCGAGGTCCCGGTGGGCGGGGGCGAGAAGGGCCCGCACGGCCGGGTCCTGCGCGGCGGCCGGGGGCAGTGCCGTGAGCATCCGGTACGGCCCCAGGGACGCCCACCGGGCGACCGGCCCGAGCCGGGGCTCGGCGAGCGCCGCCCGCGCGGCCCCCACCGCCTCCTGCCAGGCCGCACCCAGTTCGCCCAGGCCGGGCCTGCCGTCGGCGACCCCCGCGGCCGCCCGGTCCGACCCCTCAAGCAGCCGGCCCGCCGCGGACACCGCCGGGGCCGGCACCCCGTCCGAGCGCAGCCGGACCAGGACCGCCAGACAGAAGGCCGTCGTCCCCCACGGCACAGTGCACAGCGCCGTCGCCCCCGGCAGGGTGCGCACGGACGGGGTGCCGGCCGGCCAGGGGGCCACGCAGATCACCGTGTGCGGGGCGTCCGCGCGGGGGCCGAGGGCCGTGCGCAGTTCCGCCGTCGCCATGTCCCGGGGCCAGCCGGGCTCGGCGGTCAGCACCGCCCGCAGTTCCCGGGTCAGGTCGGCGCCGTGCCGGGCCTCGTCCGCGAGGAGCGCGCCGATGCGGGCGGTCACCTCCATGGCCGCGGTCAGCTGGGCGTCCGAGGGGCCCGGGTCGCCGTCCAGCAGCCACACATAGCCGAGGACGACTCCCCGGTGCCGTACCGGAAGGCAGACCCGGCCCCGGTGGACACCCGCCTCCGGGGTGGGCGGGATACGGACCGGTCCGGTCGCGCGGGTGATGCCGAAGCCCTCGAACCAGGTACGCACGGCCGCCGTGGACCGCCGGGTCAGGATCGAGCGGGCCCGCACCGGGTCGAGGGCGGAGGCGTCGAGATCGCCCTCACTGTCGTACGCCCCGAAGGCGATCAGCTCGAAGTCCCGGTTCTCCAGGGTCGCCGGGACCCCGAGGAGCTCCGAGACCTCGTCGACCAGCTCCTGGTAGTCGCCTTCGTAATCGCCTGCCACCCGGGCATTCTCGCGCATTTCCGCAGGGCCTTCATACATCTGTCTGAGATCTGCGGCACGGATGCGTGACAGCTGTCGATGGCAGACGATCGGGGGGATTCTTAGATTTCACGGTGGTTCTGTCCGCTGTCTTAGGACTGCTGGTCTGTGGAGGTGCCCCGTGCTGGGTTCCGTGATTCTCGCCGCGTCGCGCAGCGACCGGATGCGCCGGCTGATCTCGGCGGCCCCGGTGACGAAGCAGGTCGTCGACCGCTTCATCCCGGGCGAGACGGTCGACGACATCGTGCCGGTCGTCGAGGAGCTCACGGGCCGGGGCCTGGAGCTGACGATGGACGTCGTCGGCGAGGACATCACCACCCCCGCCCAGGCCGTGGCCGCCCGGGACGCCTACCTCCGGCTCGTCGAACGGCTGAAGCCGCTGGAGCTGGGTACGCGGGCCGAGATGTCGGTGAAACTGTCGATGTTCGGCCAGGCCCTGCCCGGCGGCCACGACCTCGCGCTGGCCAACGTCCGGCCCGTCGTCGAGGCCGCCGCCGCGATCGGCACCACCGTCACCCTGGACGCCGAGGATCACACCACCCTGGACTCGATGTTCGCCGTGCACGAGGAACTGCGCCGGGACTTCCCGCAGACCGGGTGCGTCATCCAGGCCTACCTGCTGCGCACCGAGGCCGACGCCCGCCGCCTCGCCGCGGCCGGCAGCCGGGTGCGGCTGGTGAAGGGCGCGTACAACGAGCCCGCCGAGGTCGCGTACCAGCAGAAGCACGAGATCGACAAGGCGTACGTCCGGGTCCTGCGGACGCTGATGGAGGGCGAGGGGTATCCGATGATCGGGTCCCACGACCCCCGCCTCATCTCCATCGGCCAGGAACTCGCCCGCAGGGCCGGCCGCAAGCCCGACGAGTACGAGTTCCAGATGCTCTACGGGATCAGGAGCGAGGAGCACCTGCGCCTCGCCGCCGAGGGCCACCGGATGCGCGTCTACACCGCCTACGGCACCGACTGGTACGGCTACTTCATGCGGCGCCTCGCGGAGAAGCCGGCCAACCTGCTGTTCTTCGCCCGCTCGACCCTCACCAAGGGCTGAGACCCACAGACCGGAACCCAGGGCCGGAACCCAGGGCTGAAACCGAACACCCGCTCACGTACAAGGAGTTACGGACACCATGGACGCTGTGACCCAGGTCCCCGCCCCCGTCAACGAGCCGGTGCACGGCTATGCCCCCGGCTCGGCCGAGCGGGTGCGGCTCGAGGCCAAGCTGAAGGAGCTGGCCGACCACCCCATCGACCTGCCCATGACCATCGGCGGCGAGCAGCGGATGGGCGGCGGCGAGGAGTTCAAGGTCGTCCAGCCGCACAACCACCGGGCCGTCATCGGCACCCTGCGCCACGCCACCCGGCAGGACGCGCAGGACGCGATCGACGCGGCCCTCGCCGCCGCGCCCGCCTGGCGCGCGATGTCCTTCGACGACCGCGCCGCGATCATCCTGCGCGCCGCCGAACTGCTGGCCGGTCCCTGGCGGGAGACGATCGCCGCCTCCACCATGCTCGGCCAGTCGAAGACGGTCCAGCAGGCCGAGATCGACACCCCTTGCGAGCTGGTCGACTTCTGGCGCTTCAACGTCCACTACGCCCGGCAGATCCTGGCCGAGCAGCCCCCGGCCAACTCCCCGGGCGTGTGGAACCGCCTCGACCACCGCCCGCTGGAGGGCTTCGTCTACGCGATCACGCCGTTCAACTTCAGCGCCATCGCGGGCAACCTGCCAACCGCGCCCGCCCTCATGGGCAACGTGGTGGTGTGGAAGCCGTCCCCGACCCAGACCCACGCCGCCGTCCTGCTGATGCGGCTGCTGGAGGAGGCCGGACTCCCCAAGGGCGTCATCAACCTCGTCACCGGCGACGGCATCCAGGTCTCCGAGGTCGCCCTCCAGCACCGCGACCTCGCCGGCATCCACTTCACCGGCTCCACGAAGACCTTCCAGTACCTGTGGAAGACGGTCGGCGCCAACATCGAGAAGTACCGCTCCTACCCGCGCCTGGTCGGCGAGACCGGCGGCAAGGACTTCGTCGTCGCCCACCCGAGCGCCGACCGCGCGGTCCTGAAGACCGCCCTCACCCGGGGCGCCTTCGAGTACCAGGGGCAGAAGTGCTCCGCGACCTCACGCGCCTACATTCCCGCCTCCATCTGGAACTCCGGCTTCAAGGAGGAGTTCGCCGCCGAGGTCGACCACCTGGCCATGGGTGACGTCACCGACCTGTCCCACTTCGTCGGCGCCGTCATCGACGAGCGGGCGTTCGCCAAGAACAAGGCCGCCATCGACCGGGCGAAGCAGGACCCCACCTGCACGATCGTCGCCGGCGGCTCCTACGACGACTCGGTCGGCTGGTTCGTCCGCCCGACCGTGATCGAGTGCACCGACCCGGAGAACGAGGTCTTCACCACCGAGTACTTCGGCCCGATTCTCGCCGTGCACGTGTACGACGACAGCTCGGCCGAGAAGTACGACGAGATGCTGACCCAGATGGAGTCCGTGTCCGCCTACGCGCTGACCGGCTCGGTCGTCTCGGGCGACCGCGCCGCGACCGCGTACACCATGGAGAAGCTCCGCTACGCGGCCGGCAACTTCTACATCAACGACAAGTCCACCGGCGCCGTCGTCGGCCAGCAGCCCTTCGGCGGCGGCCGGGCCTCCGGCACGAACGACAAGGCCGGCGCCCCGCAGAACCTCACCCGCTGGACGCTGACCCGCGCCATCAAGGAGACCCTGGTCGCGCCGACCGACTACACCTACCCGCACATGGGCTGAAAACCGCCGGGGCCGAGCGGACCGGGTCTGACACGGGCCCGGTCCGCTCGTCATGCTGACCGCCATGACAACGGTGATCACGGACGACGGTGTACGGCTGTGGACGAGCGTGTCCGGCCGTGGTGTGCTCCTGCTGCTGTGCCACGGGGGACCGGGGCTGTGGGACATGTTCGGCGACGTGGCCCCGCTGCTGGCCGGCGCCGCCAAGGTCGTCCGCTTCGACCAGCGCGGCTGCGGCCGCTCCGAGGGGCGCGGCGGGCCGTGGACCACCAGACGGTTCGTGGCCGACCTGGACGCCGTACGACGCCACCACGGCCCCGGCCGGGTCGCGCTGCTCGGCCACTCGTGGGGCGCCCAGCTGGCCCTCTCCTACGCCCTCGCCCACCCGGAGTGGGTCCGTGCGCTGATCTACGTGGCCGGGACGGGCATCGGGCCGGACCGGGACTGGCACCCGGCATATCGCGAGAACCTCCGCGCCCGGCTCGCGGACCCGCCCGAACGGCTCGCCCGTTGGCAGGAGTTGACGGATCGCGCCGAACTCACCGACGACGAGGCCCGGGAGCGGGCCGTGCTCCAGTGGTCGGTCGAGTTCGAGGACCGGGCCCGGGCCGTGGAACTCGCCGGACGCATGGCCGGTCCCTGGTTCGGGATCAACACGGAGTGCGGCCGGGCCCTCAACGCGGAACGGAGATCGGCCTGGGGCACCCCCGCCCTGTATGCCGCCTGCCAGGCCCTCGACGTGCCCGTGCTGATCGTCGACGGCGCCCACGACATCCGCCCCCGTTCATCGGTCGACTCCCTGGAGGCGGCGCTGCCGAACGTACGGCGGGTGATCCTGCCCGGCGCCGGACACCACCCGTGGGTGGAGGATCCGGCGGGATTCCGGACCGCGGTGACCGGTTTCCTGGCCGGCGCCGTCTCAGATGGTAGGAAGTCCGAGTAATTGTGGAGACAGGCGCGCGCTCCTCCCTTAGCTTTGTAGGAGCCGAACGTTTTCGCTCGATCCAGCGATTGGCGGTCGTGAGCCGGGCCCGATGCAGGCAATCCCTGCGGCCCACGGCTCTCCGCCCTCCGGCGTCTCGTAACCCTTTCCGCTCCCTGGGCTTCATCGAAGGAGTCGATTCCCCATGGCCGAGACGACCGTCCGCCGCCGAGTCCGCCACATCTCCCGCACGAGCGAGTCCGACCGCAAGAACGCCGCCGCGGCCCTCCAGCGCGCCCTGGACCGCCGCGACAACGGCGGCGAGACCGGCCACTGAGCCACCCGCCCCCGCAGTCCGGGAGCCGCACCCGCACGGGGCGCGGCGTGGGGTCCGAACGGGACTTCAGGCCCCGCGCCGCACCTCGAAACGGTCGATGCGCGCCCCGTCCTCCGCCAGCGCCGACACCGTGAGCTTCGCCGACGGTCCGGCGACCGCCTCCACCGTGAGGCAGGAGAAACCCCGGTAGCGCACCCGCGACCACTCCACCGTCTCCGGTGTGTTCTCGCCGCCGCGCGTCCAGTGGAAGGTGTCCACCGACTCGCGGCCGTGGACCTTCCCCTCGTAGCTCTCGGGCACGCCCGCGGGGAAGCCGTACAGATCGCGGCCGCCGCCGCCCGCCGTGACGTAGACCGTTCCGTCGCGCGTCGGATCCGTGGAGCCGCCGACGGGTACGGCCCTGCCGACCCGTCCGCCCTTCAGGGCGTCCGTCCGCTCGTAGACGTGGTTGTGGCCGTTGATCACCAGGTCCACCTGGTACCGGTCGAACAGCGGCTGCCACTCGGCGCGCACCCCGCCGTCGGAGGCGTGCGTGGAGGTCGAGTAGGCGCAGTGGTGGAAGAAGACGACGACGAAGTCGACGTTCTCGTCGGCCCGCAGCCCGCTCAGCGTCCGCTTCAGCCACGCCGTCTGCCGCCCCCCGGTGTATCCCAGGTTGGCCCGGATCTCGTACGACACGTCGTTGGCGTCCAGCGCCACCACCCCCACGTTGCCGTACCGGAAGGAGTACACCCCCGGGGCCGTGCGCGGGTCGAAGCCGTTGTCCGGGAGGGAGAAGCGGGCGAGCTGGCCGCCGTAGCCGTCGGGTGAGTACCAGGCCTCCATGTCGTGGTTGCCGGTCGTCACCATCCACGGCACCGACCGCGCCACCGGCTCGGTCTGCCGCAGGAACGCGTCCCAGGCGGTCGGGTCGTAGCCGTCGCTCTTGCGGCCCTGCCCGCTGCCGTCCGCATAGCAGATGTCGCCCGCGTGGAGGTGGAAGGCCGGCGCGGTGCGCAGCACCTGCCGGTTGACGGCGGTCGCCGCCCGGCCGACGCCCTGGTCGCCGAACGCGGTGAACACGAACCGCTCGGCGCCCGCGGGTGCCGTACGGAAGGACGCGATCGTGGCCCGGCGGGCGGAGTCCGTCGGGTCTGCCGGGTCGAAGCCCTCGTGGCCGACGCCGTAGTAGTACGTCGTCCCGGGCAGCAGGCCGTCCACGGCCGCGTGCACGTAGTACTGCTCCAGCGCGCTGCGCACCCCCTGGACACCGGGCGTGTGCAGCGCCCGCACCTCGGCCCTCACCTTGCCGCCCAGCTGGTCCGGGCGGGTGCCGATCCGGACGTAGGGCGCGCGCACGGCGGCCGGGACCTGCCAGGAGATCCGCATCCCGGTGCGGGGGTCGGCGCCGAAGGCGAGATGGCGGCCGAAGGGGGTGACGGAGGAGCCCGCCGCGGACACCGAGGGACTCGCCGTGGACGCGGTCCGGCCCGTCGGCGCCTTCGATTCGCCCGCGCAGCCCGTGAGCAGGCCGCCGGCCACGGCCCCCGCCGTGACCAGCGTCCGGCGCCGGACCATCCGCGTGCGCAGGTACTCGTACTGCTCCGCCATGCTCATCCCGCGGGCGAGCCGAGGCGGAATGCCGACGTCCGGCACGGGGGGTCCGGGAGGTGTCCCCCTGGGAGGCACTGTCATGTCGCCGAACCTTCCCTGATGTTCCAACGGCCGTCCTGCGTCCGGGTGAACGGGGCGCGAAGGGCGGGCACCGTCCCGCCGCCCGGGTGTCCGCATGCCGGACGGTGCGTGTCATCCCATGGGACCAGGAGTACGGTGCCGACATGTCGCGCAGCATCAATCTCGCAGTGATTCCCGGTGACGGTATCGGCCAGGAGGTCGTGACCGAAGGTCTCAAGGTCCTCTCCGCCGTCCTCCCGCAGGATGTGAAGCTGGAGACGAAGGAGTACGACTTCGGCGCCCGGCGCTACCACGCCACCGGTGAGACCCTCACCGACGCCGACGCGGAGGCGCTCAAGCAGCACGACGTCATTCTGCTCGGCGCGATCGGCGACCCGAGCGTCCCCTCCGGTGTCCTGGAGCGGGGCTTCCTGCTCAAGCTGCGCTTCCTCTTCGACCACCACGTGAACCTGCGTCCGTCGAAGCTCCTCCCGGGCGTCGCGACCCCGCTGGCCGGCCAGCCCGAGATCGACTTCGTCGTGGTCCGCGAGGGCACCGAGGGCCCCTACACCGGCAACGGCGGCACCATCCGCAAGGGCACCCCGCACGAGGTCGCCACCGAGGTCTCCGTGAACACGGCCTTCGGTGTCGAGCGCGTGGTCCGCGACGCCTTCGCCCGCGCCCAGGCCCGCCCCCGCAAGAAGCTCACCCTCGTCCACAAGAACAACGTGCTGGCCTTCGCCGGACACCTGTGGACGAACATCTTCAACAAGGTGGCCGAGGAGTTCCCCGAGGTCACCACCGACTACATCCACGTCGACGCGGCCACCATCTACCTGGTCACCGACCCGGGCCGGTTCGACGTCATCGTCACCGACAACCTCTTCGGCGACATCATCACCGACCTCGCCGCGGCCGTCTCCGGCGGCATCGGCGTCGCCGCGAGCGGGAACATCAACCCGAGCGGCGAGTTCCCGTCCATGTTCGAACCCGTCCACGGTTCGGCCCCGGACATCGCGGGCCAGGGCAAGGCGGACCCCACCGCCACCGTCCTGTCCGTGGCCCTCCTGCTGCGCCACCTCGGCTACGAGACCGAGGCCGGCCGCATCGAGGACGCCGTCTCCGCCGACCTGGCGGAGCGCGGCGGGCTGCCCGCCCGCAGCACGTCCGAGATCGGTGACGCGCTGGCCGTACGAGTAGCCGGCTGACCCGAGCTGCCAGAAGCCGTCGGGTCGCTCGCGCGCCCGGCGGCTTCCGCATGTCCCCCGCCGGGTGCAACCATCAATCCCGGGTCGCATTCACGCCGTTTTCTTCCCTGGACCCCGCTTGCGATAATCGAACGCGGAGCCGCGGAATGAGGCAATGCTCGGACGTCCCAGCACTGGCCACTGGCCGTACGGGCGTACCTGCGGCCCGTCACTACAACCGGTGAAGGACAACCACTCATGACGACGCCCACGATCGAGCTCAAGCCCTCGGCCTCGCCACTTTCCGACGCGGAGCGCGCGGCGATCCTGGCGAACCCCGGGTTCGGCCGCCACTTCACCGACCACATGGTGACGATCAAGTGGACCGAGGGCCGCGGCTGGCACGACGCGCAGCTCGTTCCGTACGGGCCGATCTCCCTCGACCCCTCCACGCACGTCCTCCACTACGGCCAGGAGATCTTCGAGGGCCTGAAGGCCTACCGGCAGGCCGACGGCTCGGTGGCCGTCTTCCGGCCCGAGGCCAACGCCCGCCGCTTCCGTAACTCCGCCCGCCGCATGGCGATGGCCGAGCTGCCCGAAGAGCTGTTCATCGCCGCCCTCGACGCGCTGCTCGCCCAGGACGCCGACTGGGTGCCGGCACACGGCGGCGAGGAGTCGCTCTACCTGCGTCCGTTCATGTTCGCCACGGAGGCCGCGCTCGGCGTCCACCCGGCCAACGAGTACCTGTTCATGCTGATCGCCTCCCCGTCCGGCGCCTACTTCGCCGGTGGCGTCAAGCCGGTCACCATCTGGGTCTCCGAGGACTACGTCCGCGCCGTCCCCGGCGGCACCGGCGACGCCAAGACCGGCGGCAACTACGCGGCCTCCCTGCTGCCCCAGGCCGAGGCGGCCCGCAACGGCTGCGACCAGGTCGTCTACCTCGACGCCGTGACCCGCACCAAGGTCGAGGAGTCCGGCAGCATGAACATCGCCTTCGTCTACGGCGACCGTATCGTCACCCCCGCCCTGACCGGCTCGATCCTCGAGGGCATCACCCGTGACTCCCTCCTCCAGGTCGCCCGCGACCTGGGCTACACCGCCGAGGAGGGAGTCGTCACCCTCCAGCAGTGGCGCGAGGACGCCGCCTCCGGCGCGCTGACCGAGGTCTTCGCCTGCGGCACCGCGGCCGTCGTCACGCCCATCGGCCACGCCAAGACCAAGGACGCGGCCTGGAGCCACGGCGACGGCGAGCCGGGCCCGGTCACCCAGCGCCTGCGCGAGGCCCTCCTCGGCATCCAGCGCGGTGTCAGGGAGGACGAGCACGGCTGGATGCACAAGCTCGGGTAGCCGTCGCCGAGATCGTTCTGCTCGCATCCTGAGACACTCCGTGAGCACGGGGGCGGCTTGTGCCAAACTGCCCCCGTGCTCTCGTTCGCCACGATTATTGGCAGCAGGCGCGCCGGTCCGCAGTGACCGCCACGTACGACCAGGTACGGGTGGCCACCGTCGTCCTCGACCCGCGCGCAGACCTCTCGCACCCGCGAGAGGTTTTTCGCTTTTCTGGCCCACCCGCAGCCGGGAGAGAGCGCACGAGGGACCATGGGGACGGTGGAGCCGGTCATTCCGGTAAGACCGAAGATCCACAACAGGAGCCTTGAGACATGACCGCGACGCACACCAGCGAGCTCGACGACTCGTTCCACGTCTTCGACACCACCCTGCGCGACGGCGCCCAGCGGGAGGGCATCAACCTCACCGTCGCCGACAAGCTCGCGATCGCACGGCACCTGGACGAGTTCGGCGTCGGTTTCATCGAGGGCGGCTGGCCCGGCGCCAACCCGCGCGACACCGAGTTCTTCGCCCGCGCCCAGCAGGAGATCGAGTTCAGGCACGCCGAGCTGGTCGCCTTCGGCGCGACCCGCCGGGCCGGCGCCAAGGCGGCGGAGGACCCGCAGGTCAGGGCGCTCCTGGAGTCCGGCGCGGCCGTCATCACCCTCGTCGCCAAGTCCCACGACCGCCATGTCGAGCTCGCCCTGCGCACCACGCTGGACGAGAACCTGGAGATGGTCCGGGACACGGTGTCCTACCTGCGAGAGCAGGGACGCCGGGTCTTCGTCGACTGCGAGCACTTCTTCGACGGCTACCGGGCGAACCCGGAGTACGCGAAGGCGGTCGTGCGGGCCGCCTCGGAGGCCGGCGCGGACGTGGTCATCCTCTGCGACACCAACGGTGGCATGCTGCCCGCGCAGGTGCAGGCGGTCGTCGCCACGGTCCTCGCCGACACCGGCGCCCGCCTCGGCATCCACGCCCAGGACGACACCGGCTGCGCGGTCGCCAACACCCTCGCCGCGGTGGACGCGGGCGCGACCCACGTCCAGTGCACGGCGAACGGCTACGGCGAGCGCGTAGGCAACGCCAACCTCTTCCCCGTCGTCGCGGCCCTGGAGCTGAAGTACGGCAAGAAGGTGCTGCCCGAGGGCCGGCTGCGCGAGATGACCCGGATCTCGCACGCCATCGCCGAGGTCGTCAACCTCACCCCCTCCACCCACCAGCCCTACGTCGGCGTCTCCGCCTTCGCCCACAAGGCCGGCCTGCACGCCTCCGCGATCAAGGTGGACCCGGACCTCTACCAGCACATCGACCCCGAGCTGGTCGGCAACACCATGCGCATGCTGGTCTCCGACATGGCGGGCCGCGCCTCGGTGGAGCTCAAGGGCAAGGAGCTCGGCGTCGACCTCGGCGGCGACCGCGAGCTGGTCGGCCGGGTGGTGGACCGCGTCAAGGAGCGCGAACTCAAGGGCTACACGTACGAGGCGGCCGACGCGAGCTTCGAGCTGCTGCTGCGCACCGAGGTGCAGGGCGGCAAGCCGCTGCGCTACTTCCAGGTGGAGTCCTGGCGGGCCATCGTCGAGGACCGCCCCGACGGCACCCACGCCAACGAGGCCACGGTGAAGCTGTGGGCGAAGGGCGAGCGGATCGTCGCCACGGCGGAGGGCAACGGCCCGGTCAACGCCCTCGACCGCACCCTGCGCGTCGCGCTGGAGAAGATCTACCCCCAGCTGGCCAAGCTCGAGCTGGTCGACTACAAGGTCCGCATCCTCGAGGGCGTCCACGGCACCGAGTCCACCACCCGCGTCCTGATCTCCACGACGGACGGGGCGGGGGAGTGGTCCACGGTCGGCGTGGCGGAGAACGTCATCGCCGCCTCCTGGCAGGCCCTGGAGGACGCCTACACGTACGGGCTGCTGCGGGCGGGCGTCACCCCGGCGGAGTGACCCACGCTCAGGGGGCCCGCCAGACGTTGTCGAAGGCGGCGTCCTCGATGCGCCGCCGCTGGCGCACACCCTCCAGCTCGGTCAGCGCGCCGTTGACGGCGGCCAGCACGGTCGCCGTCGGATCGTCGGCCGGGTCCGCCGGCTCGTCGGCCGCCCCCTCCGGGATGTCGAGGGCGGCGGCGAGACCGGCGAGGGCGGGTTCGCGCGCGGCCCAGCGTTCGGCCGCCTGGCGCCGGGCCGGTGACGGCTCGGATCCGGTGGCGGCCGGACGCCGGCTCCACAGTGCCGTCCGGCTCTTCCGCGCACCGCCGGCCCGCGCCTCCGCCCCGAGCGCGGCGGCATAGGCCGAGGCCAGGCCGTCCCCCCGGCGCCACAGCCAGTCCTCCACCGACTCGTACGGGGGCTGCCGGACGAGCGCGTCCCCGGCCCGGTCCAGCAGCGGGTCACCCGTGGCCGGCACAAGGCCGGGCACGATGCGGTCGTCCTCCAGCGTGACGGCCCCGCCGGCCAGCAGGTCGGACAGCTCGGCACCCGCGAGGGCGAGCGACAGATCGCCCCGTTCGACGGGCCGGCCGGACGGCACGTCCAGGGAGACGAAGAACAGGTCCCGCGCTGTGGTCATGTCCCACTCCAGTGCCGTGACGGTTTCCTCCATGCTCCACCCGACCCGCCGCCCCCGCCGAACGACTTGCACAGCCTTGACGGGGGCGGGATGGTCGCATGGAGTGACCGATTTAGTAGAGCTTCGGGTAGTTTCGAAGCATGAAGGGTGTCGTACGGCCCCGAAGCCTCCCGGTGCTCCTGGCGGCCCTGGCGTTGGCGTTCCTCACCGTGCTCGCGCCCCGGGCGGCCGCCGAGACCAGCGTGTCGAGGATCGCCGACGCCCTGCGGGAGAGCCCGGTCTACGTCGATCCGGCCGCCTCGGCCCAGCTCTCCCAGGCGGACGCGCACGCACTCCAGCGGCGGATCGAGGGCGCCGACAAGCCGCTCTTCGTCGCCGTCCTCCCGGCCGGCTATCCGACCGCGGACCTCTTCACGGACCTCCGCACGGCCACCGGCGTCACCGGCCTGTACGCGATCCGCCTGGGCGACCGCTTCGACGCCCGCGCCGACTCCTCCGTCCTGCCGCGGACGGCCGTGCGGAACCTGGTCCGCAGCGTCCAGGGCGAACGGGACGCCGGCGCCCAGCTGGCCGACTTCACCGACCGGGCCCTGGCGAACATGGGCGGCTCGGCACCCTCGTCCTGGGGGTCGTCCGACGGTGCCGGGGTCTCCACGGCCGCGCTGGTCACCGCGGGCGTGGTGCTGGTCGCGGGCGGCGCGGGCGCGTACGCCGTGGTCCGCCGCGGCCGCCGCCGGCACGCGGAGGAGCGGCGGGCCGCGCTGGAGCGGCTGAGGGTGGTCGTCGACGAGGACATCACCGCCTACGGCGAGGAACTGGACCGCCTGGACTTCCACCCGGCCGAGCCGGGCGCCGACGACGCGATGCGCGCCGACTACGAACGTGCCCTGGACGCCTACGAACAGGCGAAGACGACGATGGCCGCGGCCACCAGGCCGGAGGACGTCCGTCCGGTCACCCGGACCCTGGAGGACGGCCGTTTCTCGCTGGCCCTGCTCGCCGCCCGCCGCGAGCGCCGCCCGCTCCCCGAACGCCGTCCGCCCTGCTTCTTCGACCCGCGCCACGGCCCCTCCGTCACCGACGCCGCCTGGACCCCGCCCGGCGGGTCCCCGCGCGAGGTCCCGGTCTGCGCGGCGGACGCCACCCGGCTGGCCGACGGCCGCGACCCGGTGATCCGCGAGGTCGACAGCGACTACGGCCGCCGGCCCTACTGGGAGGCCGGCCCCGCCTACGGCCCCTGGGCCGGCGGCTACTTCGGCGGCGGCCTGCTCCCCGGCCTCCTCGTCGGCACCATGCTCGGCGGCCTCATGTCCGCCCCGTCGTACGCGGCCGACTACGGCACCGGCTACGGCGACTTCGGCGGGGGCGGCTACGACGGCGGTGACGTCTCCGGCGGCGACTTCGACCCGGGCGACTTCGGCGGAGGTTTCGGCGACGGCGGCGGGGGAGGTGACTTCGGGGGCGGCGGTGACTTCGGCGGCGGTTTCTAGTGCCGCGGCAGGCAACGTCTGCCCGTCGAGGAGCGGCGTCCGGCGCGTGCTCTCGGCGTGGCGGGTGCAAGCCCTCGTACTGGATGTACTTGGGCTTGTGCCCGGTGCGGCGGTGGGGGCCCCTCCCGCTCGAGCGAAGTCGAGAGTGGGGGAGCGTGCCGGGCGTCGCGACGGGGCGAACGTCGCCTGCTGCGGCACTAGCGCTGTGACCGGGCCTGGCCAGGCCCGGGTACGGGCACGGGCCCGGCGCGGTGCGTCGCCGGGCCCGTGGATCTCGGATGCGTCAGGGAGCCGGGATCCCCGGCGTCAGAGGGAGGCCGCGGCGGACGCGATGGCCGAGGCGAAGGTGGACACCTCGGAGTAGACGCCGGGCGCGTTGGGGCGGGCGCAGCCGATGCCCCAGCTCACGATGCCGACCTGGATCCACTCGTTGTTCGCGTCCCGGCGGAACATCGGGCCGCCGGAGTCGCCCTGGCAGGTGTCGACGCCGCCCGAGGCGTACCCGGCGCAGATCTCGTCGCTCGCGACCAGCCCGCTGTAGCCGCTGTACGCCCGGCAGGTCGCGTCGCTCACGAACGGCACGGTGGCCTTGAGCAGGTAGCGCTGCTGGGCGCCGCCCTCGGTCGCCGAGCCCCAGCCGGCGATGGTGAAGGTGCCGGTGTTGTACTGCGTGGTGGTGGCGATCTTCAGCGTCGGCAGGTTGATGGGCGCGGCGAGCTTGATGAGCGCCCAGTCCTTGCCGGCGCCGTTGTATCCGGGGGCCCGGTAGACGTAAGTGGACTTGACCTGGACCCGGCCGGTGGTGGACTGCAGGTCCACGACGCCGGCGGTGGCGGTGATGCCGGTGTTGGCGCCGGTGCCGCTCACGCAGTGCGCGGCGGTCAGCACGATCTGCTGGGTGTAGAGGGCGCCGCCGCAGCCCATGGAGAGCCGGACCATGAACGGGAACTCGCTCTGTGCGGCGCGGGTTCCGCCGACGACGGGGGAGGGGGCGGCCTGCGCGGCGGAGACCGGCTGGAGGCTCGCGATGGCGAGGGCGGTCGCGCCGGCGGCCGCGAGTCTCCTGAGGGCGGTGAGGAGCTTCTTCAAGGTCTGCCTCCGTGGGGGGTGGAGAGTGTGTATGACGTGCCCATGTCAGATCACACGGCAAAGAAAATCCCATGCGCTGGCATGGTCGGGTCAAATCTGTTGCTGGATTATGTGAACCCTGTGAGCCCGTGCACAAGGGGGGTGATTCGGCCACGCACGGAGGGACGGGGCCGAGCGAGTGGCAAACGGCCGCGCAGGCCGACGAGTTCACGAACGGCGGCGGGTTCCTCGGCCGCGCGCCGCCGCCGAGCGCCCGGAAACCGCCCCCGCTCCCGCGCCGTACCGGCCACATGCAGGGCGAGGGCGGTCTTGCCGACTCCGGCTCCGGGACCCCGCCCCGGAAGTCCGGTGCCGGCGGGGAAGCGAAGGGGCAGGCGTCAGTCCTGCGCCGCCGACTTCGCGAAGTCGATCAGGTCCTGGAAGTCGATCGCGCCGGGATCACCGTGTTCGTTCTCCGGGACGTGCATGTGCCCGCACACCCCCTTGAACGCGTTCCACCGCGCGTGGCTCATCCGCTGCCCGCCCCCGTTGCCCACGGACTTCGGGTACGCGGGCCACAGCGCCGGTCCGCGCAGTGGCACGTCGTGGTGGATGTGCATCCACGCCAGGTACTGGGCGACCGCGCGCAGGGCCCACTCGGGGGCCTTGGGCCAGTAGACGTGGGCCAGGTCGCTCGTCTTCCACTTGGTGTGCAGGCGGGGGTCGCAGGTGCCGACCAGCTCCACCTGGCAGACGTTCAGGGTGTTGGTCTCGACACCGCCGTGCAGGTTGACCAGCGCGCGTGAGGAGATGTCGATGTCGAAGTGCTGATACCACCTCAGCCGTCTGGCGGCGAAGTCGGGCACCGCGGTCAGGTTCGGCGCGCTCGCCCCGCCCTGGTAGTCGGGGAGTGAGCGGCCCTCGGTGGTGTGCAGGACGACGGCGTTGACCTCCATGCGGTCACCGCCGAACCTGCTCTGGTACCAGTGGTCGCGGTTCGCGCCCGGGTAGTGCTGGGGTCCGGTCATGGTGCTCATGACCGCGACTGTGGCACAGGTCACAGGGTAGGGGTCGGTGATGGAATGATTCCGACCCCTATACGCCTGTTTCCGCTGGTTCCTGTCCCTTTCGGGCCTCAGCTCACGCGTTCTTGATCGCCGAGATGTCGAAGTTCAGCTTGATCTTGTCGGAGACGAGCACACCGCCCGTCTCCAGCGCCGCGTTCCAGGTCAGACCCCACTCGGAGCGGAGTATCTCCGCCTTGCCCTCGAAGCCGACGCGCTCGTTGCCGAACGGGTCCTTGGCGGCGCCGTTGAACTCGAGGTCGATGGTGAGGGCCTTGGTGACGCCGAGGAGGCTGAGTTCACCGGTGATGCGGTAGTCGTCGCCGCCCAGTGCCTCGGCGGAGGTGGAGCGGAAGGTCATCGTCGGGAACTCGTCGGTCTTGAAGAAGTCCGAGCTCTTGAGGTGGCCGTCGCGGTCCGCGGATCCGGTGTCGATGCTGTCCATCGTGACGTCCACCGTGGCGGTCGACAGGGACGGGTCGGCGCCGTCCAGGTGAAGAGCGCCGGTGAAGTCGCCGAACTTGCCCTTGACGTTGGTGACCATCGCGTGGCGGGCGACGAAGCCGATCGTCGAGTGGGCCGGGTCGATGGTGTAGTCGCCGGTGAGGGCGGCGAGCTCGGGGTTCACGGCGGTGGCCGTGGCCTCGGTGGCCTCGGTGCTGTCCTTGCGGCCGAAGATGCCCATGGTGTGCTCCTTGAGGACGGGGAAGATCGTTGACGTTGAATCTTCAACGATGTCAACGTGGGTAACGATAGGCCTATTCCGTCCCGCGGCCCATGAGGCTCGCCGCGTCACTCCGACGGCGGAACCCCGAGGGCGCGCCCACCCCCCGATGTGAAGCGGGTCTCACCCTCGGCCTTTGTGAGACCCCTACAACGGGCAGGCGGTCTGACCAGTCAGAACGGCTGCATGCCCCTGGGGTTCTGTTCAGTGGTACCAGGAAAACGCACCGGAGACTGTACGGAGTCGACGTCTCGCTTTCCTTGGTGCTCTTCGTAAGGTCGCTACATGACCGTTTTGGAAGAGACGACGGGTGAGCCGACCGCGGAGCCTGTGGAGCCCACGGACGCGCGCGGGCGGGTGTCCGAGCTGCACGAGATCCGTGCGCAGGCGCTGGCCGGCCCGAGCGAGAAGGCGACCCAGGCGCAGCACGCCAAGGGCAAGCTGACCGCCCGGGAGCGCATCGAGCTGCTTCTCGACCCGGGGTCCTTCCAGGAGGTCGAACAGCTGCGCAGGCACCGGGCGACCGGGTTCGGCCTGGAGGGCAAGAAGCCGTTCACCGACGGTGTCATCACCGGCTGGGGCACGGTGGAGGGCCGTACGGTCTTCGTCTACGCCCACGACTTCCGCATCTTCGGCGGCGCCCTGGGCGAGGCCCACGCCACGAAGATCCACAAGATCATGGACATGGCCATCGCGGCCGGCGCGCCGCTGGTGTCGCTCAACGACGGCGCCGGCGCCCGTATCCAGGAGGGCGTCTCCGCCCTCGCCGGCTACGGCGGCATCTTCCAGCGCAACACCCGGGCGTCCGGGGTCATCCCGCAGATCAGCGTGATGCTCGGCCCCTGCGCGGGCGGCGCGGCCTACAGCCCCGCCCTCACCGACTTCGTGTTCATGGTCCGCGAGACCTCGCAGATGTTCATCACCGGCCCGGACGTCGTCAAGGCGGTCACCGGCGAGGAGATCACGCAGAACGGCCTCGGCGGCGCGGACGTGCACGCCGAGACGAGCGGCGTGTGCCACTTCGCCTACGACGATGAGGAGACCTGCATCGCGGAGGTGCGCTACCTCCTGTCGCTGCTGCCGCAGAACAACCGCGAGAACCCCCCGCGGGCCGAGTCGAGCGACCCCGCCGACCGCCGCGGCGACGTCCTGCTCGACCTGGTCCCGGCGGACGGCAACCGGCCGTACGACATGACCAAGGTCATCGAGGAGATCGTCGACGACGGCGAGTACCTCGAGGTCCACGAGCGCTGGGCGCGCAACATCATCTGCGCGCTGGCCCGCCTCGACGGCCAGGTCGTCGGCATCATCGCCAACCAGCCGCAGACGCTGGCGGGCGTCCTGGACATCGAGGCCTCGGAGAAGGCCGCGCGCTTTGTCCAGATGTGTGACGCTTTCAACATCCCGATCGTCACGTTCCTGGACGTCCCCGGGTTCCTCCCGGGTGTCGACCAGGAGCACGGCGGCATCATCCGCCACGGCGCGAAGCTGCTCTACGCCTACTGCAACGCGACCGTGCCGCGGATCTCGCTGATCCTGCGCAAGGCGTACGGAGGTGCCTACATCGTCATGGACAGCCAGTCCATCGGCGCCGACCTCACCTACGCGTGGCCGACGAACGAGATCGCCGTGATGGGCGCCGAAGGCGCGGCCAACGTCATCTTCCGACGCCAGATCGCCGGCGCCGAGGACCCCGAGGCCATGCGGGCCCGCATGGTCAAGGAGTACAAGTCCGAGCTGATGCACCCGTACTACGCGGCGGAACGCGGCCTGGTCGACGACGTCATCGACCCCGCACAGACCCGCGAGGTGCTGATCCGGTCCCTGGCGATGCTCCACTCCAAGCACGCCGACCTGCCCTCCCGCAAGCACGGCAACCCCCCGCAGTAACCCGGCGGACTTTCCGCGACACCCCTGCGGAAACCTCTCTCACGGAGACTGACACCCATGAACACTCCCGACATCCGCGTCGAGAAGGGCCACGCCGAGCCCGAGGAAGTCGCCGCCATCACGGCGATCCTCCTGGCCCGCGCCGCCGCCCGCACCTCCGAGCCGACCTCCGCCCACCGAGGGCGCGTCAAGGCGGGCTGGCGCCGCCTCGAGCGCGAGGGAGGCTTCCGAGCCCCCCACAGCTGGCGCTAGGCTGCGCCGCAGAGCCATTGAAGGGCCCCTCCGCCGAGAGGGGCCCTTCTCGCATGCGGGGAGGGACCGTGGCCTTGCCGGCGGAACTCGTGGACCGGGTGGGGCGGATCGACGCCTTGCTGAGGCCCATCGCGCAGCGACCGGTGGACACCGCCGACCCCGGCTGGGAGACCCGCATGCGCGAGGGGCCGCGGCCGCTGGACGAGGCGGACGTCCGGGCGGAGGCCGAAGCCGCACTGCGCGAGCTGCTCACCCTTTACCGGCACGGCGACGAACAGGACCGCGCCGCCGTACGCGCCCTGCTGGACCGCTGCTCCTCGTTCCGGTGGGCGACGCACCTGCCGTACGAACACACCCCCGACGGGTTCCGGCAGCAGCTGCTCCATCTGTCCGCCCGGGACCACGGGAACGACACCCGCGACGAGCTGGTCGAGCTGCACGACCTGTGCGCCGAGGCACGGCGGGCCGGGGTCGACATCCGGCCACTGCTGCTGGAGGTGGCCGAACTCTCCAGCACCGAGGACAAGTACGGGATGGGGTCCCTCCAGGCGCTCCTGCGGGCCGCGGGGTGACGTGAAACGGCCCCTGCGCCCTCCCCGAGGGAGGCGCAGGGGCCGTTTCACGCCGGAGACCTACCGCAGGCGCGCCATCAGGGCGTGCTCCACGAGAGTGATGAGGGCCGACTTGGCGTCCGCGCGGTGGCGGGCGTCCGTCGTGATGATCGGGGTGTCCGGGCCGATCTGCAGGGCCTCGCGGACCTCGTCCGGGTTGTACGGCTGGTTGCCGTCGAACCCGTTGAGAGCGATCACGAAGGGAAGACCCGAGTTCTCGAAGTAGTCGACCGCGGGGAAGCAGTCGGCGAGGCGTCGGGTGTCCACCAGGACGATCGCGCCGATCGCGCCGCGCACCAGGTCGTCCCACATGAACCAGAAGCGGTCCTGGCCGGGCGTACCGAAGAGGTACAGGATCAGGTCCTGGTCCAGGGTGATACGGCCGAAGTCCATGGCCACCGTGGTGGTGGTCTTGTCTCCGGTGTGGGTGAGGTCGTCGATGCCTGCCGAAGCAGACGTCATGACGGCCTCGGTACGCAGCGGGTTGATCTCCGAGACGGCCCCGACGAACGTGGTCTTGCCCACGCCGAAGCCACCCGCCACCACGATCTTCGCCGAGGTGGTGGAGCGGGAAGGACCGCCGCTAGAGCTTGCGAAGTCCACTGAGCACCCTTTCGAGCAGTGTCACGTCTGGCTGGCCGCCGGCGCTTTCGTCGCCGCCGGGCTGATGGATGGCGACCAGTCCCGCCTCCGCCAAGTCGGCGACGAGGATCCTGGCCACGCCGAGAGGGATTGTCAGGAGGGCCGAGATCTCGGCTACCGACTTGATCTCACGGCAGAGGTTGCAGATCCGCTGATGCTCGGGCAACTGGCCCTGCATCTGGTGCGGCTGCGCAGTGGTGTGCACCAGCGCCTCGATGGCGAGCTGGTAGCGCGGGCGGGTCCGGCCGCCGGTCATGGCGTACGGACGCACCAGGGGGTTGTTCGACGCCCCGGCGGGCGACGGCTCGGGGGTGCGGCGATGCGGCTGTACGGGCTGGATGCGCGGGGCCGGCGGCTGGTCGTACGGCGACGGACCGGGACCCTGGGGGCCCTGTGTGTACGGCCGCTGCTGGCTGGGGGCGGAGGGGAAGTTGTAACGGTTCGGGTTCTGGGAACCGTCGCCCGGGCCCTGGGGAGGACCGTACGACCAGTTACCCGAATGTGAACCGCCTGGGGGTGTTGCCACTTTCTCCTCCTCCGACTGTGCCGGGCACCCATCAATGTGGAGCCGCGTCCCGAAACACTACGGCCTCGGGACGCCAAAACGCACCGTCCGACTGTTAGTTGAGAAGGCTCCCTTGGAGCTCCGCACGAAGGTCGGGCGTCAGAACCGTGCCGGCACGGTCCACCAGAAGCGCCATCTCGTACCCAATGAGGCCGATGTCCGCCTCCGGATGAGCGAGAACCGCGAGGGACGAACCGTCGGAGATGGACATGATGAACAGGAATCCCCGCTCCATCTCCACAACCGTCTGGTTCACGCTGCCGCCCTCGAAGATCCGGGAGGCGCCTGCCGTCAGTGACGTCAGACCGGAGGCGACGGCCGCGAGCTGGTCGGCGCGGTCGCGGGGGAAGCCTTCGGACATCGCCAGAAGGAGTCCGTCGGCGGAGACCACCACCGTGTGGGACACCCCCGGGGTGTTGTCCACGAAGTTGGTGATCAACCAGTTCAGGTTCTGTGCCGCCTGGCTCATCGGGCTCACACTAACGCTCCTGGTTGTAGGTGCTGTCAGGACCGAAGCCCTGGCCGTTCGTTTCACTGCTGCCTGCGCTGCGTCCTCGTTGGACGCCCCGGCGCAGGTTGCTCAGCCTGCCCCGGACGTCCTCCGGAGCGCGGGAGACCTGTGGGCCTCCCTGAGGGGTGCTCTCGGCGGCGCCCTCGACCAGGTTGGCCTTGGGCACCCGCCGCGGCAGACCGGACGAGGTGACCCCGCCTGCCTTGGGTTTCCGGAGCGCCGAGGCCTGCTGCCAGCGCTCGTCGTTCGCCGAACGCCAGGAGCCGGTGCCGTTGCTCTCCGGGGTGGGGGCCGGCGTTTCCTGGTTCGCGGGCCGCACGGCGCCGTTCGAACCGCTCGCCGCGGTGGATCCACGGCGGGGAAGCCCGGCGTCGGTCAGCGCGTGGACGGCGGAAGGGGCCGGTCCCGGACGGTCGAAGCCTACGCGGTCCTGCTCACTCGCGTCAGCGGCCTTCGTGGATTCCGCTTCCGGAGCGTACTGGTCCGGGTAGCCGTTCTGGTAACCGGTCTGCTGGGGCCAGTCGTCCTGGTAGGGCTTCTCCTCGTACGCCTGGTAGCCGTCGGCCGCGTTGGCGTGCGCGGGCGGGTGCTCCTCCTGAGCGGGCTCCGCATACGTGGGGTCCGGGTAGCCGCCGTTCGAGGAGAAGGACTCGCCCTGCGGCAGGCCGGCGTTCGGCGCGAAGTACTGGTCGTCGTACGCCGGGCGCTGCTGCTCCTCGTACGGCGCCTGCTGCTGCTCCTCGTACGGCGTCCCGCCGTGCTGACCGTTCTGGCCGTGCAGACCGTCGAAGCCGCCGGGCTGCTCGACGTAGGACGTCCCGCCGCTGTCGTAGCCGGTCGGGGCCGGGTCGAAGCCGTTGTCGTACGAGGGCTGTGCCTGCGGGGCGGCGTCGAAGCCCTCGGTGAACGCGGGGATCTCCTGCGTCTGCTGAGGGTGGCCGGACTGGGACTCCAGGGCCGCCTTGCGCTCCTCGCGCATCAGCGAGCGGCCCACCGGGTCCAGGTCGCGCAGGTCGTCGGGGACGTCGTAGCGGCTGTCGTCGAAGCCGAGTTCGGCGGCCGTGCGCATCGGCAGACCGTTGTTGAAGTCCTCGCCCGGGAGCTGCTGCTCCGGGATGATCTGCGAGACCGTGAACTCGTCGCGCTCCGGGTGCTGCTGCTGCTCGCCGCCGCCACCGTGGGTGATGGCGTCCGGGAGCATGACCAGCGAGGTGGTGCCGGCCTGCTCGCCCGAGGGACGCAGCTGGACGCGGATGCCGTGCCGGTCGGACAGCCGGCCGACCACGAACAGACCCATGCGCTGCGAGATCGCGGCGTCCACGGTCGGCGGGTTGGCCAGCTTGTGGTTGATGTCCGCGAAGTCCTCGGCGGTGAGGCCGATGCCCTTGTCGTGGATCTCGATCATGACCCGGCCGTCGGGGAGACGGGTGGCCGTGACGCGGACCTTGGTCTGCGGGGAGGAGAACGTCGTCGCGTTCTCCAGCAGCTCGGCGAGCAGGTGCACGAGGTCGGTGACCGCGCGGCCGTGGATCTCGGCCTCCGGGACGCCCGACAGCTCGATGCGCTCGTACTGCTCCACCTCGGAGGAGGCGGCGCGCAGCACGTCGACCAGCGGGACCGGCTGGTCCCAGCGGCGGCCGGGCTCCTCGCCGGCGAGGACCAGGAGGTTCTCGCCGTTGCGGCGCATACGGGTCGCGAGGTGGTCCAGGCGGAAGAGGTTCTCCAGCTGGTCCGGGTCGGCCTCGTTGTTCTCCAGGTCGGTGATCAGGGTCAGCTGGCCCTCGATCAGCGACTGGTTGCGGCGCGAGAGGTTGGTGAAGATCGCGTTGATGTTGCCCCGCAGCAGGGCCTGCTCGGCGGCGAGCCGGACGGCCTCGCGGTGGACCTGGTCGAAGGCCCGCGCGACCTCGCCTATCTCGTCCCTGGTGTTGATCGGGATGGGCTGGACCCGGGTGTCCACCCGGCCTGGGTCGGTGCGCGAGAGCTGGTCGACCAGCATCGGCAGGCGCTGCTCGGCGATGCCGAACGCGGCGTTGCGCAGCTGGCGCATCGAGGTGCTCATCTGGCGGGCCATGAGCGAGGCGATGATGAACGCGGCCAGCAGGGCGATGATGACGATCGCGCCGTTGACGATGGCGTCGCGCTGGGCGTCGGAGGCGATCTGTCCGGCCTCGTCCACCGCACGGTTGATCATCTCGGTCTCGACCTGGTTGTAGCCCTCGAACTTCAGCGTCGCGGCAGACATCCACGTGGCGGCCGTGATGCCCTGCGCGGCCAGCTGAGACGGGGTCTGGCCGCTGGCGATCGCCTGGATCATCTTGTCCATCGTGGGCGGCGCGGTGAAGTTCTGGCCGGCGGCCTCCGCCTTGGCCTTCGCGGCGGCGACCTGCTGCTTGCCCTCCGCGGCCTTCTCGGTCATGACCGCGGTGAGCCGCGCCTCGTCCTGGGGGGTACCACCGGAGACGTACTCCTGCATGGCGATGCCCTCGAGGTACGCGTACGAGGTGAAGGCGGTGAGCTGCTGCCGGTAGACCTTCTCGTCGGGGCTGGGCCGGACCAGCAGGTGCATGCCGATCGCGCGCTGCAGCGACTCGGCGCCCTTGCCGAGGGCGAGCGCGTACACCGAACGGCCGTACGCGGTGATGTTGCCGGTGCCGAGGCCGAGTTCGTTGGAGAACTCCACGAGCAGGTGCTCGACGGCGACGTAGCCCTCCTCGGTCTGCACCGGTTCCATCGCCTTGCTGTAGGCGGCCGCGCGGATCTTCGTCAGCGTCGGCTCTGCCTCGTCGACCAGCTTCAGGCGGCGCTTGAGGCCCTCCTTGTCCGGCATCCCGACGGTCTCCTGGTGGAAGGCGGCAGCCTTCTCATCGGTGACGGCGCGGGCCTGCTTGACGATCGAGGAGTCCTTCTTGCTCTCCAGCAGCGGCTCCGCGGAGACGTCCCGCTCGTTGAGGAGCGCCTGGGCGTACTCACCGGCCGCGGCCACGATCTTCGCGACCTTCTCGGCGTCGCGGGCCTCCTGCCAGGTGTCGATCGAGCCCTTCACCTGGAAGCCGCCCATGACCAGGCCGACCAGCACGGGTATGAGCAGGATCGCGTTCAGCCTGGTCGGCACGCGCCAGTTGCGTGGGGACAGCCGTCCGCCGCTCTTGGCTGGTGGGGCCGGAGGCTCCGCGCCGGATACGGGGGCGGGCGCCGCTCCGCGCGGCGGCGGCGTGAAGTTGCCCCGGGCCGCAGGCTCGGGACTTTTCTTGCTTCGCCTCACTCGACCAACAACCTCTCGGCGGTCGGCACCTTTCCGTGCCGCGGTTTCTCAGAGCCCGGTCAGCCATCGACCATCAGTACGTCATTGACTATTGGGCAGTTCAGGCATTCCAGCATGACGACCTGCGCTCATCCAAACATGGAGAAGTGCTGGTTCGAAGTGATGTAAGCCCCAGATAAAACGGTCAAAAAGAACGAGCCCCGCCAAAAGGCGGGGCCTTCGTGCGCACAGCGAGACCGAGTGACCGCGATACGTTGCCATACCACCCGATTCCTCTGCCGAAACGTTATGAACACCGGAGCCGACCGTGTCAAAGGCCACAGTCGGCTCCGAAGTGTCTACGACAACTGCCGTACGGCACCGGGTATTTGAAAGTTACCGCAGTCGGGCCATCAGCGCGTGCTCGACCAGCGTGATCAGCGCGCTCTTGGCATCCGAGCGGTGCCGGGCGTCCGTCGTGATGATCGGGGTGTCCGGACCGATCTGCAGCGCCTCGCGCACCTCTTCGGGCTGGTAGGGCTGCTGACCGTCGAAGCCGTTGAGGGCGACGACGAACGGCAGACCGCTGTTCTCGAAGTAGTCGACCGCGGGGAAGCAGTCGGCGAGCCGGCGCGTGTCCACGAGCACCACCGCGCCGATCGCACCGCGCACCAGGTCGTCCCACATGAACCAGAACCGGTCCTGGCCCGGCGTACCGAAGAGGTACAGGATCAGGTCCTGGTCGAGCGTGATACGCCCGAAGTCCATCGCCACCGTGGTGGTGGTCTTGTCCCCGGTGTGGGTGAGGTCGTCGATGCCCGCACTCGCGGACGTCATGACGGCCTCCGTGCGCAGCGGGTTGATCTCGGAGACCGCTCCCACGAACGTGGTCTTGCCCACGCCGAAACCGCCCGCCACCACGATCTTCGCGGAAGTGGTGGCCCGGCCCCCGTCAGAGCTTGCGAAGTCCACTGAGCACCCTTTCGAGCAGCGTCACGTCCGGAGCGCCGCCGTTGTTCTCGTCGCCGCCCGGCTGGTGGATGGCCACCAGGCCGGCCTCGGCGAGGTCCGCGACCAGGATCCGCGCCACCCCCAGCGGCATGGCCAGCAGCGCCGAGACCTCGGCGACCGACTTGACCTCGCGGCACAGGTGGCAGATGCGCTGGTGCTCGGGAAGCAGCCCCATGAGCGCTGCCGGGTCGGCCGTGGTGCTGATCAGCGCCTCTATGGCGAGCTGGTAGCGCGGCCGGGTCCGGCCACCGGTCATCGCATACGGACGCACCAGCGGCTGGTCGCCCTCATCCCCGTACGGCTCCGCGTACGGATCATGATGGGCGGTGGGCGGGGTCATGGATCCTCCGGGCGGGACAGCATTCTCGGTCAGTCGTGCCGTCCGTCGAGGCCGGTGGGGGGATTGTGTCGGCCGGACGGTGATGTTGTGAGACGGGTGGTGCGGGGGCGGGTCAGTGGAGCAGACTGCCCTGGAGCTCGGCGCGCAGGTCCGGGGTGAGGACCGCGCCCGCGCGGTCGACGAGCAGCGCCATCTCGTAGCCGACGAGGCCGATGTCGCACTCGGGGTGCGCCAGCACGGCCAGGGAGGAGCCGTCCGAGACGGACATGAGGAAGAGGAACCCTCTTTCCATCTCGACGACGGTCTGGGCGACACTGCCGCCCTCGAAGATCCGCGAGGCACCGGCCGTGAGCGAGGTCAGCCCCGACGCGACCGCCGCCAGCTGATCGGCACGGTCGCGCGGGAAACCCTCGGACATCGCGAGCAGGAGCCCGTCGGCGGACACTACGACGGTGTGGGACACCCCAGGGGTGTTGTCCACGAAGTTGGTGATCAACCAGTTCAGGTTCTGTGCCGCCTGGCTCATCTGGCTCAACTAACGCTCCTGCGGGTGAGTGGGGCTCGGGAAACTGCCGGTCGAGCCGTTGCCGGCCTGACGACCCTGTGCGATGCCCCGACGAAGATTGGTCAGCCGGCCACGTACGTCGTCAGGCGCACGCGAGACCTGCGGACCGGTTTGGTGCTGTTGCTGCTGAGCCGTGCCCGGGACGAGGTTCGCCCGCGGTACCCGGCGCGGCAGGCCGGAGGTGGTGACGCCGCCCGCGGCCGGCTGCCGGACGCGCTCGGCCTGTCGGACGAGCTCGTCGTTGGGCGAGGTACGCCATGAGGCGCCGGTCGCGCCGGCCGCGGCGGCCGGACGCTGGGGGGCGGCCGGAGCCTGCGGCGGCGTCTGCGGAGCCTGAGAGCTCTGCGGAGCCGGAGCCTGCTCGCCCGCCTGCGGACCGCCGTGGAACCAGTTGGTCTCCAGCGTGTCGTACAGCGGGGTGCGTCCGTCGCCCGGACCCGCGGCCGGCGGCAGCGCCCAGTTGTCGTTGTCGTCGGGCCGTGCGGCGCTCCGGCTGTCGGGCGCGGGACGGCCCACGGGCCGCGGCGGAACCGGCGGCTGCGCGGAGCCGTAGCCGTTGGTTCCGTTGATCTGGGGACGCTCGAACTGTCCCGTCGAGGACGGGTCCTGGCGGCCGGGCAGCGAGTGCCGGCCGGTGGTGGAGCCGTTGAGGTCGGGCGTGGCGAACTGGCCGGTCGAGCCGTTGTCGAACGCCTGCGGAGCGAACTGGTTCGGCGCCGCCGGCGTGTTCTGCCCGGACGGGGTGCCGAAGACGTCGGAGCGGGTGAAGCCGCCGGCGTCGGGCCGGCTGGTACCGGGGCGCTGGAACTGTCCGGTGTCCTGACGGCCGCCCTGGCCCGTCCCCTGGGAACCGCCCACGGACGGGAACTGGCCGGTGCTCTGCGTACCGTTCGCGCCGCCCCGGCCGAAGTCGGCGGGACCCTGGCGCTCCTCGAAGCGGGGTATCACCGGCATCTCCGCGGTGGCGGCGGGACCCTGGCGGTCGTCGAAGCGGGGCATCCGGGAGGTCTGCGCGACGTCCGGCTCCTCGTGGCCGCGCGGGGCGTCCAGCGGGGTGCGCGGGACCGGCGGCTGGGCGTTCTCGTCGCCCCAGCTGGTCACCCGCGGCTGCGGGTTGCCGCCCGGCAGCTCGGCGCGCGGTCCACCGCGCGGCGGGAGCTGCGGCTGACGGCCGCGGCCGCCCTGCTCGGCGGTGCTGTTCCCGCGCTGCGGCGGACGTCCGCCGCCGAAGAGATCCTGGCCCTGGCCGTTCGTGCCCGAGCTCTGCAGACCCTGCGGCGAGGCCGGCGCCTGGCCGAAGCCGGCGCCCGCACCTGCCGGAGCCGGACGGCCCTGCTGCGGGGGAAGCGGAGGCTGCGGCCCGCGCGGCGGCTGGCCGCCGGGACGGCCACCGCCGTCCCGGCCGGGCAGTGCGGCCCGGGGACCCTGGCCCGCCGCGAGCCGGCCGCCGTTTCCGGGACCCGCGCCGAGAGCGCCGCCACCGGCCGGGGCACCGGCGCCGAGGGCGCCGCCCTGCTGGCCGTTCTGGCTGCTCTGACGACGGGCCGCCGCGGCACCGGCGGCGGCCTGCGCGGCGGCGGGACCGCCCGCGCTGCCGCCCTGACCGGGCTTGGGCTGCGGCTTCTTGCCGCCCTGGGCGACGTCCACGGGCAGCATGACCAGCGCGGTCGTACCACCGGAGTCGGACGGGCGCAGCTGGATGCGGATGCCGTGCCGCTGCGACAGACGACCGACCACGAAGAGGCCCATGCGCCGGGAGACGGAGACGTCCACGGTGGGCGGCGAGGCGAGCCGCTCGTTGATCGCGGCGAGGTCCTCGGGGGAGAGGCCGATACCGGTGTCGTGGATCTCGATCAGCACCCGGCCGTCGGGCAGGGCGTGACCGGTGACCTTGACCTTGGTCTGCGGCGAGGAGAACGAGGTGGCGTTCTCGAGCAGCTCGGCGAGGAGGTGCACGAGGTCGTTGACGACCCGGCCGGCCACCTCGGTGGTCGGCACGGAGGCCAGTTCGATGCGCTCGTACTGCTCCACCTCGGAGGCGGCGGCGCGGAGCACGTCGACCAGCGGGACCGGACGGGTCCAGCGGCGGCCGGGCTCCTCACCGGCGAGGACGAGGAGGTTCTCACCGTTACGGCGCATACGCGTCGCGAGGTGGTCGAGCTTGAAGAGCGAGGACAGCTGGTCCGGGTCGGCCTCGCGGGACTCCAGTTCGGAGATCAGCGACAGCTGGCGCTGGATCAGACCCTGGGAGCGGCGCGAGAGGTTGGTGAACATCGCGTTGACGTTGCCCCGCAGCAGGGCCTGCTCGGCGGCGAGGCGGACCGCCTCGCGGTGCACGTCGTCGAAGGCCGCGGCCACCTGGCCGATCTCGTCCCGGGAGTGCACACCGACCGACTCGACGGAGGTGTCGACGTCCTGCGGGTCGGACTCGGAGAGCTGCTTGACCAGCTCGGGCAGCCGGTCCTGGGCGACCTTGGTGGCGGTCTCCTGGAGCCGGCGCAGCGAGCGGATCATGGACCGGGCGACGACGAACGCGCCGACCAGCGACACACCGAGGACGAGCAGGATGAGCGCACCCGAGATGATCGCTTCGCGCTCGGCCTCGGCGCGCAGCTCACGCGCCTTCTGCTCCATCTGCTCGAGCAGCGTGTGCTCGATGTTGTTCATCTGCCGGATCTTGGTCGTCGAGTCGTCGACCCAGTCCTGGTACGACCGCTTGTCCTGCGAGGTCAGACCGCTGGCGGAGCTGAGGGCGCGGGAGGCGTAGGTGTCGGACTCCTCGATGACCGCGTTGTTCGACTCGATCGGGCTCAGCAGTTCCTCGGCGCCGTCGTCGCCGTAGATGCTGCGGAAACTCGAGAGCTCGGAGTCCTCGTTCTCGAGCGCGGCCTCGGCGTACTGCCGGTCGTTGTCCGAGAGGGAGCCGTAGTCCGTGTTGTTCGCGGGCAGCGCCGCGGCGAGCACGGCGCGCTGGACGGAGGCGTACTCCTTGGCGGAGGAGAAGGCGGCCAGCGCGCGGGTGCGCTGGATCATCTCCGGGTTGCTGGTGGCCTGCGCCATGTCCTGCGAGAGGTCCAGCAGACCCGTGATGAGGCGGTGGTAGGCGTCGACCGTCTGGGAGGAGTTCCTCTTCTCCACGTAGGCGTTCGCGCGGACCTTCTGGAGGTTGGTCAGGTCGGCGAGCAGACCGATGAGGCTGTCACGGACGCCCTGGAGGTTGCCGTCGCTGGTCGCGCCGTTGATCTCCTCCGAGGCGTCCTGGAAGGCGGTCACGGCCCGGTCCGTCTTGGTCCGGTAGCCCTTGATGCCGTCCTCGGTCGCCTTGGTGCCGTGCGCGAGGGGGCCGGCCGAGCGGTCGCGCTCCTCCTGGAGGGCGACGGCGAGCTCGGTGGCCTGCTTCGTCATGTCCGTCAGCAGCTTCATGTTGTCGAGCTGCTTGATGTCGTCCATGGACTGGTTGATGCGCAGGGCGCCCAGCGAGGTGGCCGCGACCACCGGCAGGGTCAGCAGGGCCACCAGTCGTGTCGAGATGCGCCAGTTGCGCAGCGCCACACGTGAGCCGGGGCCGACGGGGCCGGCCGGCGGCTTGACCGCCGGTACCGGAGGAAGGGAGCTCGGCGAAGCGGACGCGCCGGGGCGCCCTGGGCGCTCACCGCCGTCGCCGGACGGGGCCGGGCCCGGGTTCTGGGCGTGCTGGGGCGAGGAACCGCGGTCGGTCCCGCCGTGCGGCTCCGGCTCCGCCGAAGCACTGCCATCCCTCTTGAAACGTCCCTGCACTAGCGTCGCAACCTCTGGACCAGGCGCCCTTCCGGGTGAACGGAAGGACGGTGTCGGCGTGTTGAGGGGACGCCCTGAATTGCGCCCCTCGAAACGGTCTGAGTGACCGGCTTACCGGCGCTGGCTCCCCCAATCTCGCCGCCACTCGGCGCTGGTGCGCCCCCTGTGCGCCGGCTCGATCCTGCGGCGGTCCGTGAGATTCCAGCACAGTGCCGGATCTCCAACAAGGTGTGTTGGCCGGGCTGTGACATGCGTGACAGTTTGTGAGGCCCAGGTTACGGGGCGTAGAAAGTGATCCCGAGTAAAGCGGGCATAAGGGTGCGAAGCAATGGGGGGTGGTGCGTGTCCCAGTCGCCATGATCAGGAGCGGAATGAGTGCTTCAGGGGGTCAATGTCCGTTTCGCGGCGGCCGATCGCCAGCCTGAATTGACCGGAATGACCCTCAACGCGTGAGGAAACTCACACGGTGATCATGCCACCTTCACGCGTTCACCGGGAATGGCATGTTTAGCCTGAGCCTTTACAGAAATGGCAAATCCGACAACCCGGCGCCCCGACGAGACAAGGCCTAGAACAACGGTGAAGACGACGCAGATGTTCCACAAGATCGCCAACCCGCGGCGCACGACGCTGGCGCACCTTCAGGACGCCGACGAGCTCCGGCTCCCGGAGCAGCCCGAACACTCCGCCGATCTTCCCACGCAGACTGCCAACCCCAGGCGCACCATCCTCATGGAAGCCCCGGTCGCGGCCTCCGTCACGGAGTAGATACGCCGGACGGCCGCCGAATGCTCAAGGCGGCCGCCGCAGGATGTCAAGGGCGTCCCCGGCCGGGGACGCCCTTCCGCGTTAGCCTGGAGCGTCACACTCCAGCCAGCTCAGCAAGGGGCCAACCAACCCGTGCGCATCGCCAGGTTCTCCATCGACGGCAACGTCGCCTTCGGCGCGGTCGAGGGCGACAAGCCGGACGAGCTCGTCCTCGACATCATCAAGGGCATCCCGTTCGCGGAATTCGAGCTCTCCGGCACGAAGGTGCCGCTGAGCAAGGTCCGGCTGCTCCCGCCCGTCCTGCCCAACAAGGTGGTGGCCTTCGGCCGCAACTACGCCGAGCACGCGCGCGAGCTGGGCAACGAGGTGCCCGACGCCCCGTTCGCCTTCTTCAAGCCGTCCACCTCGGTGATCGGCCCCGGAGACGACATCCAGTACCCGCCGTTCTCCGAGGAACTGCACCACGAGGCCGAGCTCGCGGTCGTCATCGGCCGGATGTGCCGCGAGGTCCCGCGCGAGCGCGTGGCCGACGTGATCCTCGGCTACACCTGCGCCAACGACGTCACCGCACGCGACGTGCAGAAGCGCGAGAAGCAGTGGGCGCGGGCCAAGGGCTTCGACACCTCCTGCCCGCTCGGCCCCTGGGTGGAGACGGACCTGGACCTGGCGACCGCCTCCGACCTGACGATCCAGCTCACGGTCAACGGCGGTCAGCGCCAGCTCGGCCGCACCAGCGAGATGATCCACTCGATCGAGGATCTGATCGTCAACATCACCGAGGCCATGACGCTGCTCCCCGGCGACGTGATCCTCACGGGCACCCCGGCAGGGGTCGGCCCCCTGGCTGTCGGCGACGAGGTCGCCGTCACCATCGAAGGCATCGGCACTCTCACCAACAAGGTTGTCAAGCGTGGCTAGCGCATCCGCCCCAGCAGTCCGTGTCCGTTTCTGCCCCTCGCCCACCGGCAACCCCCATGTGGGCCTGGTCCGCACCGCCCTGTTCAACTGGGCGTTCGCCAAGCACCACCAGGGCACGCTGGTCTTCCGCATCGAGGACACCGACGCGGCGCGCGACTCGGAGGAGTCGTACCAGCAGCTCCTGGACTCGCTGCGCTGGCTGGGCTTCGACTGGGACGAGGGCCCCGAGGTGGGCGGCCCCCACGCGCCGTACCGCCAGTCGCAGCGCATGGACATCTACCGGGACGTCGCCGAGAAGCTCCTCGCCGCCGGCCACGCCTACCGCTGCTACTGCTCCCAGGAGGAGCTGGACACCCGGCGCGAGGCCGCCCGCGCCGCCGGCAGGCCGTCCGGCTACGACGGCCACTGCCGCGACCTCACCGAGGCGCAGGTCGCGGAGTACCAGGCGCAGGGCCGTACGCCGATCGTCCGCTTCCGTATGCCCGACGAGACGATCACGTTCACCGACCTGGTCCGCGGCGAGCTGACGTTCACCCCGGAGAACGTGCCGGACTACGGCATCGTCCGCGCGAACGGCGCTCCGCTCTACACGCTGGTGAACCCGGTCGACGACGCCCTGATGGAGATCACCCACGTCCTGCGCGGCGAGGACCTGCTCTCCTCCACCCCCCGCCAGATCGCCCTGTACAAGGCGCTGACCGAGCTGGGCGTCGCGAAGTCCGTGCCGGCCTTCGGGCACCTGCCCTATGTCATGGGCGAGGGCAACAAGAAGCTGTCCAAGCGTGACCCGCAGTCCTCGCTCAACCTCTACCGCGAGCGCGGCTTCCTGCCGGAGGGCCTGCTCAACTACCTCTCGCTGCTGGGCTGGTCGCTCTCCGCGGACCAGGACATCTTCACCCTCGACGAGATGGTCGCGGCCTTCGACATCGCGGACGTCAACCCCAACCCGGCGCGCTTCGACCTGAAGAAGTGCGAGGCGATCAACGCCGACCACATCCGGCTGCTGGACGTGAAGGACTTCACGGAGCGCTGCCGGCCGTGGCTGAAGGCGCCGTTCGCCACCTGGGCGCCGGAGGCCTTCGACGAGAGCAGGTGGCAGGCGATCGCCCCGCACGCGCAGACCCGCCTCAAGGTCCTCTCGGAGATCACCGAGAACGTCGACTTCCTCTTCCTGCCCGAGCCGGTCTTCGACGAGGCCTCGTGGACGAAGGCGATGAAGGAGGGCGCCGACGCGTTGCTCCGCACGGCCCGCGAGAAGCTCGAGTCGGCCGACTGGACGTCCCCCGAGTCCCTCAAGGAGGCCGTCCTGGCCGCCGGGGAGGCCCACGGACTCAAGCTCGGCAAGGCCCAGGCCCCCGTCCGCGTCGCCGTCACCGGCCGCACGGTCGGCCTGCCCCTCTTCGAGTCCCTGGAGATCCTGGGCAAGGACAGCACGCTGACGCGGATCGACGCGGCCCTGGCCAAGCTGGCGTGACACATGCGAGAGGGGCGGTACCCGGGCTTCCGGGTACCGCCCCTCCGGCGTTCGTCTCAGCCGGCGTCGTTCTCGTCGATGAGGTAGGCGAACTCGTCGAAGATCTCCAGTACGACGACGACCATGACAGCCCCCGCGACCATGTACTCCAGCATCACGCCGGCTGCCACGTAGGCCTTTCGCAAGTGCTCGTCGGGGCCGAGCTGGGCCGTCGCGACCTTCCGGAAGGGGTCGCGTGCCAGTATCCGCACAGCCTTGTCCAGCTGGGCTCGACGCTCGCTGGGCAGACCGTCGTACGCCGCACGGGCCTCGACGGTGAACTGGACTCGGTACTCGCTCATGCCCCCAGTGTGCCAGCCCGCGATACCGTCGGGGACATGAGCATTCGCGCCGTGGTCTGGGACGTTGACGACACTCTTTTCGACTACACGACCGCGGACCGCGAGGGGATGCGGGCGCATCTGGTGACCGAGGGGCTCATGGCCGGCTTCGGAACCGCGGAGCGGGCCCTCGACCGGTGGCGGGAGGTCACCGACCAGCAGTGGGCGCGGTTCGCCGCGGGGGAGGTCACCTTCGAGGAGCAGCGGCGCGACCGGGTGCGGGTGTTCCTGGGGGAACGGCTGACCGACGACGAGGCCGACGACTGGTTCCGTCGCTACCGCACGCACTACGAGGCCGCCTGGGCCCTCTTCCCGGACGTCCTGCCCGTCCTGGACACCCTCGCCGCCAGCCACCGGCACGCGGTGCTCTCCAACTCCAGCCTCCATGTGCAGGACCACAAGCTGCGCGTCCTCGGGGTGCACCACCGCTTCGAGACGATCCTGTGCGCCGCGGAACTCGGCGTCTCCAAGCCGGAGGCCGCCGCCTTCCTCGCCGCCTGCGAGGCGCTCGGTCTGCCCCCGCACGAGGTGGCGTACGTCGGCGACCACCCGGAGATCGACGGACGGGGCGCCGCCGACGCCGGCCTGCTGTCGGTGTGGATCGATCGGCACGGCGCCGCGGCGGCCGTCGAGCTGCCGTCCGGACGGCACCGGATCGCCACCCTCGCCGAACTGCCCGCGATCCTTGGCCCGGATACCCGTTTTGGAGCGCAGTCCACCTTCGGGTAATGTTCTTCCTGCGCCGCCGGGGAGCGGGCCGAAAGGCCGGAGACCGGGGGAGCGAACTAGAACAAGATCCCCTCAGGGGTTGGCGTTCCAGTGGCCTATGGTGTAATTGGCAGCACGACTGATTCTGGTTCAGTTAGTCTTGGTTCGAGTCCAGGTAGGCCAGCTCGCAGAGCTCATCTGCGTCGTGGAGAACATCCACAAAGCCCCCGTTGTGTAGCGGCCTAGCACGCTGCCCTCTCAAGGCAGTAGCGCCGGTTCGAATCCGGTCGGGGGTACTGGTTCCGATCATCTCGGAGCCGCTAGGGCCCCCGTTGTGTAGCGGCCTAGCACGCCGCCCTCTCAAGGCGGTAGCGCCGGTTCGAATCCGGTCGGGGGTACTGACTGGTCTAAACCACATTGGTCTATGGTGTAATTGGCAGCACGACTGATTCTGGTTCAGTTAGTCTTGGTTCGAGTCCAGGTAGACCAGCTCGGACCTGCGGAAACGCAGGCTCCACGCCCCCGTTGTGTAGCGGCCTAGCACGCCGCCCTCTCAAGGCGGTAGCGCCGGTTCGAATCCGGTCGGGGGTACAGAATCGCAAGGCCCTCCGCTTCGGCGGGGGGCCTTGGCGCTTTCCGGGCTCACTCGAAGCCGTACCGTCGTGCCGACTCCTCCTCCTGCGCCAGCCGGTGCAGCGCCCGCAGGATCGGCTCGACCAGGACCGCCCCCAGCACGGCGGTCTCCACCCGCTCCGCCTCCGACTCCCGGGTCTCCACGAAGTCCAGGTCGAGGACGGCCGCCCGGTGCATCAACCGGGCGTAGGACACGAGCAGTTCGGCGTCCCAGTCGTAGCCGAGGCGGCGCAGCGCGGCCACCGCCACGACGAGCGAGCGGTACGCGGGCGAGATCGTGGTCAGCAGGCGGGCGTTCGCCCAGCCCAGGGTGCCCAGCAGGGCGTCCGTCTCGGTCTGCGCGGCCCGTACGTGCTCGTCCTCCACGTCCGGCTCCGGGACCTGCGGCAGCGCCCACAGGGCCGCGCCGAGCCGGACCGTACGGCCCAACGAGTCGTCGTCGACATGCCCGAGCACCTCCCGGACCGTCGCCACCGGGATCCTGCCCACCTGGATCATCGCCCGCACCAGCCGCAGCCGGCGCAGATGCTCGTCGTCGTACTCGGCGGTCGTCGCGTTGACCTGGCGGCCGGGCGGCAACAGGCCCTCGCGCAGGTAGTACTTGATCGTCGCGGTGGCCACTCCGCTGCGCCTGCTCAGTTCGGCCAGTCGCATGTCTTGCGCGCCTCCTTGGTCAGCGGCACTATCCAAGCATGACTCCAGCCACCCGCACCACCGCCGACGCGCACGGTGACGTGGTCGTCCTGCTCATCGGCATGCGCGTCAACCACTTCTGGGCCGTGCACCAGTGGATGCCGGTCATGCTGGCGATGTTCCGCATGCTGGCCGAGCTGAAGAAGGACCCCGGGCGGGGTCTGCTCTCGCGCGTGCTGCTGACGGCCTCCCCGCGGACGTACTACGTCGTCCAGTACTGGGAGTCCAAGGAGAAGCTGTACGCGTACGCGAGCGCGCCCGACGCGTTCCACCACCGGGCGTGGGCGAAGGTCAACCGCCTGGAGAAGGGCGGGAAGGTGCGCGGCCACGTGGGGATCTGGCACGAGGCGTACGTCGTGCCGGAAGGGTCCTACGAGGCGGTCTACGGGGACATGCCGGCGTTCGGACTGGCGGCGGCGCACGGACAGATACCGCTGGCGGAGCGGGGGCGGTACGCGAAGGACCGGTACGCGTACCGGTCGGAGCAGAAGGCCTGAGCGGTCCCGGAGAGCCTGCCGCGGCGTTGAGGCCGGCTCCGGTGCGCGGACGCGCTCGCGAGGGGGCGGGTCAGCCCGTCCTGCGCAGGGCCTCCGACAGGCGGGCCGCCGCGTCGATGACCGCCTGGGCGTGCATACGGCCCGGATGGCGGGTCAGGCGCTCGATGGGGCCGGAGACGGACACGGCGGCCACCACACGGTTGGAGGGGCCGCGAACGGGCGCGGAGACGGACGCGACGCCCGGCTCGCGCTCGCCGATGGACTGGGCCCAGCCCCGGCGCCGCACGCCCGACAGGGCCGTCGCCGTGAAACGGGCGCCCTGGAGGCCGCGGTGCAGCCGCTCCGGCTCCTCCCAGGCCATGAGGATCTGCGCGGAGGAACCGGCCTTCATCGTGAGCGTCGAGCCGACCGGAACCGTGTCCCGAAGGCCGGACAGCCGCTCCGCCGCGGCCACGCAGATGCGCATGTCGCCCTGGCGGCGGTAGAGCTGCGCGCTCTCGCCCGTCATGTCACGCAGGTGCGTGAGCACCGGGCCCGCCGTCGCGAGGAGACGGTCCTCGCCGGCGGCCGCGGCCAGCTCGGCCAGCCGGGGCCCGAGGATGAAACGGCCCTGCATGTCGCGTGCCACCATGCGGTGGTGCTCCAGGGCCACGGCCAGTCTGTGGGCCGTTGGTCGTGCGAGCCCGGTGGCCGCGACCAGTCCCGCGAGGGTGGCCGGACCGGACTCCAGGGCGCTCAGGACAAGGGCCGCCTTGTCCAGAACGCCCACGCCGCTACTGTTGTCCATGAAACGATATTCCCGTCTCACTCTGTGAAACGCAAGTTCATTTTTCCGTGAGACGCGCAACCCTTGAAGGCATGGCGGCCCGGAGAGCAGCGGGCCTGGCGGCGGGTGCCCGGAAACGCCGAGGAAGCAAGCCCGAGGGAGCCGTCTCCACAAGATCTCTAGTTGGGCCGGTGCGTCATTGCCGGCCGGAGGGAAAGCGATGGGTAGGACACTCGCGGAGAAGGTCTGGGACGACCACGTCGTCCGGCGCGCCGAGGGCGAGCCCGACCTCCTCTTCATCGATCTGCACCTGCTGCACGAGGTGACCAGCCCCCAGGCCTTCGACGGCCTCCGTCAGGCGGGGCGTCCCGTGCGCCGTCTCGACCTCACCATCGCCACCGAGGACCACAACACCCCGACCCTCGACATCGACAAGCCGATCGCGGACCCGGTCTCCCGCGCCCAGCTGGAGACGCTGCGCAAGAACTGCGCCGACTTCGGGGTGCGGCTGCATCCGCTCGGCGACGTCGAGCAGGGCGTCGTGCACGTCGTGGGCCCGCAGCTCGGCCTGACCCAGCCCGGCACGACCGTGGTCTGCGGTGACTCGCACACCTCCACGCACGGCGCCTTCGGCGCGCTGGCGTTCGGCATCGGCACCTCGCAGGTCGAGCATGTGCTGGCCACCCAGACGCTGCCGCTGGCCCGCCCCAAGACCATGGCGATCACCGTCGACGGCGAGCTGCCCGACGGCGTCACCGCCAAGGACCTGATCCTGGCGATCATCGCCAAGATCGGTACGGGCGGCGGCCAGGGCTACATCCTGGAGTACCGCGGCTCCGCCATCGAGAAGCTCTCGATGGAGGCCCGGATGACCATCTGCAACATGTCGATCGAGGCCGGTGCCCGCGCGGGCATGATCGCCCCCGACGAGACCACCTTCGCCTACATCGAGGGCCGCGCCCACGCGCCCGAGGGCGCGGACTGGGACGCGGCGCTCGAGTACTGGAAGACCCTGAAGACGGACGAGGACGCGGTCTTCGACGCGGAGGTCGTCATCGACGCCGCCTCGCTCTCGCCGTTCGTCACCTGGGGCACCAACCCCGGCCAGGGCGCGCCGCTTTCGGCGGACGTCCCCGACCCGGCTTCGTACGAAGACGCTTCGGAGCGCCTCGCCGCCGAAAAGGCCCTGGAATACATGGGGTTGGAGGCCGGCCAGCCGCTGCGTTCCATCAACGTGGACACCGTCTTCGTAGGTTCCTGCACCAACGGACGGATCGAGGACCTGCGGGCCGCCGCCGAGCTGCTCAAGGGCCGCAAAGTCGCCGACGGCGTACGGATGCTGGTCGTCCCCGGCTCCGCCCGGGTCGGTCTGCAGGCCGTCTCCGAGGGCCTGGACGTCGTCTTCAAGGAGGCCGGCGCCGAATGGCGGCACGCGGGCTGCTCGATGTGTCTGGGCATGAACCCCGACCAGCTGGCCCCCGGCGAGCGCTCCGCGTCCACCTCCAACCGCAACTTCGAGGGCCGACAGGGCAAGGGCGGTCGTACGCACCTGGTGTCGCCGCAGGTCGCGGCCGCCACGGCCGTCCTGGGCCACCTGGCCTCCCCGGCCGACCTGTCCGCCACCGCGCCCGCTGGAGTCTGATCAGTCATGGAAGCATTCACCACGCACACCGGCCGGGCCGTCCCGCTGCGCCGCTCCAACGTCGACACCGACCAGATCATCCCTGCTCACTGGCTCAAGAAGGTCACGCGGGACGGTTTCGAGGACGGGCTGTTCGAGGCCTGGCGCAAGGACGGGAAATTCATCCTCAACCAGCCCGAGCGGCAGGGTGCGACCGTCCTGGTCGCGGGCCCCGACTTCGGCACCGGCTCCTCCCGTGAGCACGCGGTGTGGGCGCTGCAGAACTACGGCTTCAAAACCGTGATCTCCTCCCGCTTCGCCGACATCTTCCGCGGCAACTCGCTGAAGAACGGCCTGCTCACGGTGGTTCTGGAGCAGAAGACCGTGGACGCGCTGCAGGAGCTCACCGAGAAGGACCCGCAGGCCGAGATCACCGTCGACCTCGAGGCCCGCGAGGTGCGCGCCGAGGGCATCACCGCCTCCTTCGAGCTGGACGAGAACGCCCGCTGGCGGCTGCTGAACGGGCTGGACGACATCTCCATCACCCTCCAGAACGAGGCCGACATCTCGGCGTACGAGTCCAAGCGCCCGTCGTACAAGCCGAGCACGCTCCAGGTCTGAGCGGCCGGGGCCGATAGGGCCCGGCCGCCCCCGGGCAAGTCGAGTTTCGGCCAGCCCGACACCCCTCCTGTACCCCCGATCGGCCCGATCGGGGGTACAGCCGTGTTCGGGGCCGTATCGCTTCCCGAACCTTCGCCGTTCCTCCCAACTTCCCACGTTAGGACCGTTGTTGCCGGGGTACGCGCACGGTGTGGACGTGACCTCCGTCGGTGCCCGGACGGCCGTTTGAGGCGGCAGTTGCCCCCTGGGCGGGCGACAACTCGCCCCAGATGGCACAATCTGTGCATGGAACACGACGGCCAACTCGAGCTCTATACGGCGGTCGCGAACCAGCTCAAGGAAGCGCACGCAACAGTGCGCGCACTGCAAGTCCCGGAGGGCGTACGGATGGCGCTGACCCGGAAGCTGCTGGTCATTACGGCCGCGGCCAAGCACGATCTCGCCGATGCGACAAGGCGTCTGGAGCGGTTCATGACGGACCTCGACGAGGGGCGAATGCCCGAAGAGGACCGTTGATCGCGTCCCGGAGCAGCCGAGTTCGTTGCGGCACAAGGGTGATTAGCCCGTTTCGTGTTTGATTTGCGGTATATATCTGCCTAACGTGCGAAAAAGCTTGAACACTTTCGTTCTGGCGATGTCTCCGAAGGGGAAGACGTGAACAAGGCGCAGCTCGTAGAAGCGATTGCCGACAAGCTGGGCGGCCGCCAGCAGGCCGCCGACGCGGTCGACGCGGTCCTGGACGCCATCGTCCGCGCGACCGTCGCGGGGGACCGGGTCTCGGTCACCGGCTTCGGATCGTTCGAGAAGGTCGACCGCCCGGCCCGTTACGCTCGCAACCCCCAGACGGGCGAGCGGGTTCGGGTCAAGAAGACGTCCGTGCCGCGGTTCCGCGCCGGCCAGGGCTTCAAGGACCTGGTGAGCGGCTCCAAGAAGCTGCCGCGCGGCGGCGAGGTCGCCGTCAAGAAGGCCCCCAAGGGCAGCCTGACCGGCGGTGCCTCGGCGACGGTCAAGAAGGCCGCCGCGAAGAAGGCCACCACCAGGGCGGCCGCGGCGAAGAAGACCACCCCCGCGAAGAAGACGACGGCGGCCGCGAAGAAGACCACGGCCACCGCCAAGAAGACCACCGCGAAGAAGGCCGCCACCAAGACGACGGCGGCCGCCAAGAAGACCACCACCGCCAAGTCCGCCGCCGCCAAGAAGACGACGGCGAAGAAGGCCCCGGCCAAGAAGGCGACGGCCAAGAAGGCCCCGGCCAGGAAGTCGACCGCGCGGAAGACCACCGCCAAGAAGGCCACCGCCGCCCGCCAGGCGTAAGCAGCAGCCAGCGCAAGGCGGCAAGGGCACTCACGCGCCGGGCCGGACTCCCTCTCGGAGCCCGGCCCGCGGCGTGTACCCGGTCTGCCTCAGGAGGCCCGCCTCACGGCCGCCTCAGAACGTTTGCAGCGTCACGAGGGTGATGCGCCGGGCGTCCCCGTCGCCCTCGGTCTCGATCCGCACCCGCTGCCCCGGCCTGAGCAGCCGCAGCCCGCCCGCGTCGAACGCCGGCGCGTCGAAGGGCACCGGGGTGCCGTCGTCCAGCAGCACCTGCCCACTGCGGCTGTCGGGGTCGTACGTGTACGCGGTCGCCTGCATGGCCGCAGCCTACTGGCCGATCCCCAGCAGCCGCGCGGCCGCCGCGGCCGTCCGGGGGCCCACGCCGAGGGCCAGGGCGGCGCGCAGGTCCTCGCCGGTGTCCACGTCCTGGCGGACCGAATCCACGGCCGCGACACGGAGTTCCTCGGCTCCCGAGGAGCGATGGCGGGCCCGGGAATCCGTGCCGAATGCGGGGAGCAATTCACGGCCCGCGGCGACCGCGAGAAGTGTCGTGCCGATTGCGGCCGCGTCCGGGAGAAAAGAACGCGGAAATTCCGCCGCCGCATCCAGGACCCGGGCCAATTCCAGCGGGCGCAGGGCCGGCAGATCGGCGTTCACGGCCGCCACCGGACTCTCGGGACGTGAACCCCGTACGACGCCCGCCGCGTGCTCCAGGGCCGCGTTCAGGCCCGCGCGGGGCTCGTCCGGGACGATCCGGGCGCCCAGGGCCGCCAGGGCGTGCCCGGCCAGCGCGTCGTCCGTGACGACCGCCACATCCCTGACGGCGGCGCAGGCCAGCGCGGCCGCCACCGTGTCCTCGGCGAAGGCGAGGGCGAGGCCCGGGCGCAGCCCGTCCGCGGCGGTGTCCGCGAGCCTGCTCTTGGCCAGCGCCAAGGGCTTCAGGGGTATGACCAAGGTCCACTGCACCGGCGTACCGTCCCTCTCTCCTCGCGACCTCCTCGCGGCCATTGTCACCCGGTCCATCCGCCGGTCGGGCGGGCGGGCGTACCGTGTTCTCGACAGACCGGCGACAGGGGGCGACACTTGTGCGGCTCACTTGCTCCGGAGCGAAGTCCTAGAGGGAAGGTGTCCGCGTGCCCCGCCGCAGAATCGGCTTCTGGTACCGCTTCGCAGCGGTCCTGTGCAAACCCTGGCTGGTGGTTCTGATCAAGCGGGACTGGCGCGGAATGGAGCACATTCCGGCCGACGGCGGATTCATCACCGCGGTGAACCACAATTCCCACGTCGATCCCTTCGCGTACGCGCACTACCAGTACAACACCGGGCGGGTGCCGCGATTCCTCGCGAAGAGCGGGCTTTTCAAGAAGGGCTTCGTCGGCGCCGCGATGCGCGGCACCGGCCAGATCCCCGTCTACCGCGAGTCCACCGACGCGCTCAGCGCCTTCCGGGCCGCGATCGAGGCCGTGGAGCGCGGCGAGTGCGTCGCGTTCTACCCCGAGGGCACCATCACCCGCGACCCGGCCCAGTGGCCCATGACCGCCAAGACCGGTGCCGCGCGCGTCGCCCTGCAGACCAGGTGCCCGGTCATCCCGGTCGCCCAGTGGGGCGCGAACGAACTGCTGCCGCCGTACGCCAAGAAGCCCAACCTCCTTCCGCGCAAGACCCACCACGTCCTCGCCGGCCCGCCTGTCGACCTGACGCCGTTCTACGGCCAGGAGATGTCCCCGGAACTCCTGAAGGAGGCCACCGAGGTCATCATGGCCGCCATCACCCGGCAGCTGGAGGAGATCCGCGGCGAGAAGGCGCCCGAGACGCCCTACGACCCGCGCCGCGAGCGGATCGAGCAGCGGCGCCGGACCGAGGCGGAGACGAGCCCGCAGACCGGAGTGCAGACCGGTGCGCAGCCCAGTCACGAGGGGGAGAAAAGCAAGTGAGCAAGCCCGTCAAGGCGGCCGTCTTCGGCACCGGATCCTGGGGCACCGCCTTCGGCACGGTCCTCGCCGACGCGGGCTGTGAGGTGACGCTCTGGGCGCGCCGCGCCGAACTCGCCGACGCGGTCAACTCCACCCGGACCAACCCCGACTACCTCCCCGGTGTCGAACTCCCGGAGAACCTCCGCGCCACCGCCGACCCCGCCGAGGCGGCCCGGGGCGCCGACTTCACCGTCCTCGCGGTCCCCTCCCAGACCCTGCGCGCCAACCTCGCCGAGTGGACCGGGCTGCTCGCCCCGGACACCGTCCTCGTCTCCCTGATGAAGGGCGTCGAACTCGGTACGACCATGCGGATGAGCGAGGTCATCGAGGACGTCGCCAAGGTCGGCCCGGGCCGCGTCGCCGTGGTCACCGGACCCAACCTGGCCCGGGAGATCGCCTCCCGCATGCCGGCCGCGGCCGTGGTCGCCTGCACCGACGAGGCCGTCGCACGGCGGCTCCAGACCGCCTGCCACACCCCGTACTTCCGCCCGTACACCAACACCGACGTGGTGGGCTGCGAGCTGGGCGGCGCGGTGAAGAACGTCATCGGCCTCGCCGTGGGCATCGCGGACGGCATGGGCCTCGGCGACAACGCCAAGGGCTCCCTGATCACCCGAGGCCTCGCCGAGACCACCCGCCTCGGCCTCGCGATGGGCGCCGACCCGCTCACCTTCGCCGGACTGGCGGGCCTGGGCGACCTGGTGGCGACCTGCTCCTCGCCGCTCTCCCGCAACCACACGTTCGGCACCAACCTGGGCAGGGGCATGACCCTGCAGGAGACCATCGCGGTCACCAAGCAGACCGCAGAGGGCGTCAAGTCCTGCGAGTCCGTGGCGGATCTCGCCCGCCGGCACGGCGTCGACATGCCCATCACCGAGACGGTCGTGGACATCGTCCACGAGGGCAAGCCCCCCGTGGTCGCCCTCAAGGAGCTCATGTCGCGCAGCGCGAAGCCCGAACGACGCTGAGCGAACAACGGCGGGTGGACACTGACTCCCGGCCCTACCACCGGGTACTCTCAGGCCGATGAGCACCGAGAACCTCTCCCAGAACCCCGAGCAGCCGCCGCGCAAGCCGCGTGTGGCCGTCGTGTCCGGCGGCCGCAGCTCCGAACACGGGATCTCCGTGGTCACCGCCGGCGCCGTGCTGAAGGCCATCGACCGGACCAAGTACGACGTCCTGCCGATCGGGATCACCCGGGACGGCCGCTGGGCCCTCATCGACGACGACCCGGAGCGCATGGCGATCACCGACCGCCGTACGCCCGAGATCGAGGAACTCACCGAGCTGCGCGACGGCGGTGTGGTGCTCCCCGTCGACCCCGCGAGCCGCGAAGTCGTCTACAGCGAGCCCGGTTCGGTGCCCAAGGCGCTCGGTGAGGTCGACGTCGTCTTCCCCGTCCTGCACGGCCCCTACGGCGAGGACGGCACCCTGCAGGGCCTCCTCGAGCTCTCCGGCGTCCCCTACGTCGGCTCGGGCGTGCTCGCCTCGGCCGTCGGCCAGGACAAGGAGTACATGAAGCGGGTGTTCACCTCCTTCGGGCTCAAGGTCGGCCCGTACGCGGTGATCCGGCCGCGCGAGTGGCAGCGGGACGAGTCGGCCGCCCGCAAGAAGATCGTCGACTTCGCCGGCGAGCACGGCTGGCCGCTCTTCGTGAAGCCCGCGCGCGCGGGTTCGTCGATCGGCATCACCAAGGTCGACGACCTCGCCGGACTGGACGAGGCGATCACCGAGGCCCAGCGCCACGACCCGAAGATCCTCATCGAGGCGGCGCTGCGCGGCCGGGAGATCGAGTGCGGCGTCCTGGAGTTCGAGGACGGGCCGCGGGCCTCCGTCCCGGCCGAGATCCCGCCGCCGGACGCGCACGCGTACTACGACTTCGAGGCGAAGTACATCGACTCGACCCCGGGGCTCGTCCCGGCCCCCCTGACCCCCGAGGAGACGGCGGAGGTCCAGCGGCTGGCGGTGGACGCCTTCGAGGCGGCCTCCTGCGAGGGCCTGGTCCGCGCGGACTTCTTCCTCACCGAGGACGGCGAGTTCGTCATCAACGAGATCAACACGATGCCGGGCTTCACCCCGATCTCGATGTACCCGGCGATGTGGCAGGCGAGCGGCATCAGCTACGAGGAACTGGTGGACCGCCTGATCCAGGCGGCCCTGCGCAGGTCAACGGGACTGCGGTAGTTCTCGACCGGTGGTGGTTCTCAGTCGGCGATCCCTTCGGGGATCGCCTTCTTGATGGCCGACGCCAGATCCACCAGCGGCCCCGCCCCGTCCCCGCCGGGCAGCGTGACCTCGACATACGCCAGACGCAGAGCGGTGGTGCACCGGTACCGTCCGTCCCTCTGCTTCTCCATCAGCCACGCCACCCCGTTCACCTCCCCGGAGTCGGCGAGCGAATCGCTCATCTTCGCGGGCCGCTCCACACCGCAGCGCAGTATGATCGCCGCGTCCCCCCAGCCCGCGGTCAGCGCGGAGGCGGGCTCGGGATCCCGGCGGCCCTGTCCGTCCACCTTCGACGGCAGTGCCGCGTCCAGGTTCCGGCACAGTTTCGCGGCCTTCGCCGCGGGACTGGGAACCGCCGCCGACGCACGGTCGTCTGCCGATGAGCAGCCCACGGCGGCGCAGAGCAGAACGAGGGCGGGCAGACACTTGAGCCGGTGACGGAGAAAGTTCACCGGCCAAGCGTAGACGGGGGCTACAGATGTACGACCGGGCAGGTCAGGGTGCGGGTGATCCCGTCCACCTGTTGAACCTTGGCGACCACCATCCTGCCGAGGTCGTCCACCGTGTCGGCCTGGGCCCGCACGATCACGTCGTACGGGCCCGTCACGTCCTCGGCCTGGACCACGCCAGGAATCTTGCTGATCTCCTCGGCGACGGTCGACGCCTTGCCGACCTCCGTCTGGATCAGGATGTACGCCTGTACCACGGAACCTCCAGGGCGGCCACGAGGATCATGTGGGGAAAAGGAACGCCACGGTATCGCGTAGCCGTGCGCCACGGGGAGACCCGCGAGGAGCGCGGGCGCCGTGCCGGGGTGCAGGTGGGGCGCAAGCTCACGGTCACGTCGGCCGTACCGGTCGGGCGGGCCGTGTCGGCCCCTTCGACCGTATCGAGGACACTGGTCCTGCGCGACCGGGCACGGACAGGGACAGAAGGGGCGAAAGGGCAATGAAGGGCACTGTTGGTGAGCTCGGGGAGTTCGGGCTCATCAGGGAGCTCACCTCCCGTCTCACCACCACCTCGGCGGTGCGGGTCGGTCCCGGCGACGACGCCGCGGTGGTGGCCGCGCCCGACCGCAGGGTCGTGGCCAGCACCGACATCCTCCTCGAGGGCCGGCACTTCCGCCGCGACTGGTCCACCGCCTACGACGTCGGCCGCAAGGCCGCCGCCCAGAACCTCGCCGACATCGCCGCCATGGGCGCGGTGCCGACCGCCCTGCTGCTCGGTCTCGTCGTGCCCGCCGAACTGCCGGTGACCTGGGCGAGCGAGCTGATGGACGGCCTTCGCGACGAGTGCCAGGTCGCGGGCGCCTCCGTGGTCGGCGGCGACGTCGTACGCGGCGACACCATCATGGTCTCGATCACCGCGCTCGGCGATCTGCGCAACCAGGAGCCGGTCACCCGGGCCGGCGCCCAGCCCGGCGACCTGGTCGCGGTGACCGGCTGGCTGGGCTGGTCCGCCGCCGGGTACGCGGTCCTCTCCCGCGGCTTCCGCTCGCCGCGCGCCTTCGTCGAGGCCCACCGCCGCCCCGAGCCGCCGTACCACGCGGGCCCGGCCGCCGCGGCGCTCGGCGCGACCGCGATGTGCGACGTCAGCGACGGCCTCATCGCCGACCTCGGGCACATCGCCGAGGCCAGCAAGGTCCGCATCGACATCCGCTCCGGCGCCATCGACATCCCCACGCAGATGAACGACATCGGGCAGGCCGTCGGCGTCGACCCGATCCAGTGGGTGCTGACCGGGGGAGAGGACCACGCGATCGTGGCGACCTTCCCGCCGGACGTGAAGCTGCCCGCCCGCTGGAAGGTGATCGGCGAGGTCCTCAACCCGTCCGCGCTGCCCCAGGTGACGGTCGACGGGGCGCCCTGGACCCGGCAGGGCGGCTGGGACCACTTCGGGGACATGGAGCAGTGAGGCCGAGCGTGCTGACGGTGGCCGGCTCCGACTCCGGGGGCGGCGCGGGCATCCAGGCCGACCTGAAGACGATGCTCGCGCTCGGTGTGCACGGCATGAGTGTCGTCACGGCCGTCACCGCGCAGAACTCCCTGGGCGTGCAGGGCGCCTGGGAACTTCCGGCGGACGCGGTCCGGGCCCAGTACCGCAGTGTCGTGGACGACATCGGCGTACGGGCCGTGAAGACCGGGATGCTGGCGTCGGCCGAACTCGTGGAGACCGTCGCCGAGTTGATCGTCGCGACGGACGCGCCCGCAGTCGTGGACCCGGTCGGTGTCTCCAAGCACGGGGACCCGCTGCTCGCCGCCTCCGCGCTGGACGCCGTACGGACCAGGCTGCTTCCGGCGGCGACCGTCGCCACGCCGAACCTCGACGAGGTCGCCCAACTCACCGGCGTACAGGTCGAGTCGGAGGAACAGTTGCGGGAGGCGGCGGCCGCCGTCCTGGCGTACGGGCCGCGATGGGTGCTCGTCAAGGGCGGTCATCTCCCCGGTGACGCCGTGGACTTGCTGACGGACGGCACCGAGGAGCACTGGCTGCGCGCGCCGCGCCACGACAACCGGCACACGCACGGCACGGGCTGTACCCTCGCGTCCGCGATCGCCTCGCAGCTCGCGAAGGGCCAGACCGTGCCGGAGGCGGTGTTCGCCGCCAAGGAGTACGTCACCGGGGCGATCGCCGCCGGGTTCGCGCTCGGCGCGGGCATCGGCCCCGTGGACCACGGCTGGGAACTCACACGGGGTACGCGCGGAGCTTGATGTCCGTAGCGTGAGCAGGGCGCGGGGGCGGGGGCCGCCGGGGTCCGGAGGGGTGCCGTCGGCGACGCGAAGGTCCAGGGGGCCCAGGATGCCGAAGCGCATGGGCCGGAGTCTGCCAGGCGGCGGTCGGGCCGGTTACCGGGTACAGCAAAAAGCCGGTTCACCTGGGGTGAACCGGCTAATTGCAGCGAACCAGCAGTGGCCGCGCGCTTAGCTCTGCGTCAGCGCGAGACCTTGCCGGCCTTGATGCACGAGGTGCAAGCGTTCACGCGCTTCGGCGTCCCGCCGACCACGGTACGCACACGCTGGATGTTCGGGTTCCAGCGGCGGGACGTACGGCGGTGCGAGTGCGAGATGTTGTTGCCGAAGCCCGGCCCCTTGCCGCAGACGTCGCAGTTGGCAGCCACGGGTCACTCCAAAGACTTCAGATGCACTTACGGTTGATCCCGGCATGCCGGGATCAAGATCATGTGATCAGAGATCTGAGTGGCGGTGCCAGGGGATGGCCCGATACGGATCGGGCAACCGGAGCAGCATACAACGACTGCGCCAGTAGAACGAAACTACCATGGCTGCTCAGGGCGCCCGGCCCTCGGGCTACGCTGCGTGCAGTCCAGCCGCTCGAGGAGGCGACAGGTGGCGCAGGTGCCGCAGACATTCTTCGATGCTCTCGCGGTGCGCACCTGGTGCTCACTGGCGCTCACGCAGCTCGGCCGGGCCCGCGAGGAGATCGACTCGATCAACGTCTACCCCGTCGCGGACGGGGACACCGGCACCAACCTGTATCTGACGGTCGAGTCCGCCGCGACCGCCGTCGAGGCCGTGTTCGCGGGACACGAGGCGGGCGCCGTGAGCGGCAGCCCCTCCCTCGCCGACGCCGCGCGCGCGATGGCGCACGGTGCGCTCATCGGGGCGCGCGGGAACTCCGGCACGATTCTCGCCCAGTTGCTGCGCGGCATGTCGAAGGTGCTCGCCGCCGAGGGTGAGGCACCGCACACCGACGGGGACGGACTGCGGCTGGCGCTGCGGCACGCGGCCGACTCCGCCCGCCGGGCCGTCGCCCACCCCGTCGAGGGCACGGTCCTGTCGGTCGCCTCGGCCGCCGCCGACGCGGCCGCCGGGGCCGAGGGGGACTGCGGCGCGATCTCCCGCGCCGCCTACCAGGGGGCTTGTGCGGCGCTGGCCGTGACGCCGGCCCAGCTGGCCGTCCTGGAGGACGCCGGGGTGGTCGACGCGGGCGGGCGGGGGCTGGTCGCGGTCCTCGCCGCCCTGGTGGAGACCTTCACGGGGGAGGCGCCGGGGTTCTCCGGCCCGGTCGTCGGGGCCGGGGCCGGGACGCACGCGCGTGTGGCGTCGGCCCGCCACGGGCACGCCGAGGACTGCGCCGGCGGGCCGGACGGCGAGGACGGGCCGGCCTTCGAGGTGATCTACCTGCTGGAGGCGGGCGACGCGGCCGTGGACCGGCTGCGGCAGCGCCTGGACGACCTCGGGGACTCCCTCGTCGTGGTCGGCGGCGACGGCCTGTGGAACGTCCATGTGCACGTGGACGACGCCGGTGCCGCCGTCGAGGCGGGCGTCGAGGCCGGCCGGCCGTACCGGATCCGCATCACCCACTTCGGCGCGGACGACGCCCACGCGCGCGGAGGTGAGCGTCGGCCCCGCGAGCGCGTCCAGCGCGCGGTCGTCGCCGTGGTCCCCGGCGAGGGACTGGCCGGGCTCTACGCCGAGGCCGGCGCGACCACCGTCCTCGCCCGCCCCGGTGAACCGCCCGCCAGCGGGGAGCTCGTCGAGGCGGTACGGCGGGCCCACGCGCGTGAGGTCGTCCTGCTGCCCAACGACGCCGACCTGCGCCACACCGCCGCCGCGGCCGCGGAACAGGCCCGCGCGGAGGGCATCCGGGTGGCCCTGATCCCCACCCGCTCCGCGGTCCAGGGCATCGCCGCCCTCGCGGTGCACGAGCCGGATCGGCGCTTCGACGAGGACGTCGTCTCCATGACCTCGGCGGCCGGCGCCACCCGCTACGCCGAGGTCGCCGTCGCCGAGCGGCAGTCGTGGACCATGGCCGGCATCTGCCAGGCCGGCGACGTCCTCGGGCTCGTCGACGGTGACGTCGCCGTCATCGGTGCCGACGTCACCGCCACCGCTGCCGCGGTCCTGGAGCGCATGCTCGCGGCGGGCGGCGAACTCGTCACCCTCGTGCTCGGCGACGAGGCCCCCGCGGGCATCGCCGAGCACCTGGAGGCCCGGGTGCGGGAGGCGTACCTCGCGGTGGACACCGTGGTGTACCGGGGCGGGCGGCAGGGAGCGCTGCTGCTGATCGGGGTGGAGTAGGGGGAGCAGGGCGAGGGGCGAGGGACGTGAGGGATCGTTCAACGATCCTCTCGTCTATCCTGTGCCCCGCGCGCGCCCACCCGGTTTCCGAGGATCGTTCAACGATCCTCTTGCTCCATCGCCACCTGCAGCAACTGTTCCGCCTCCGCCCGCCGGGCCCGTACCGTCTCGCGGTCCTCCCCGTACTCGTCGCACTCGCCGTCCTCGTCGGCCGCCTCCGCGTAGGCCCGCAGCACCGCACGCGCGCGTGCCTCCGCCTCCGCCGACCGCCCCAGGTCCGCCTCCAGCCAGCCCGCCGCCAGTTCGGCGCCGGTGCGGGCGTGCAGGACGTCGTCGTCCAGGGCGACGAACACCGCGACCGCCTCCGCCATCTGCGAGAGCGCGTCCTCCAGGGTGTCCCGGATCGAGTCGTCGTCGGCGTCCTCGGCCGCCGAGCGGGCGAGCAGGTCCCCGAACTGGCGGTGGGTGTGGCCGAGTTCGGCGACCAGCCGCAGCCGCACCTCCTCCTCGTCCGCCACCTCCAGCGCGTCCGCGCACTCCTCCACGGCGCTCGTCATGAGCGCACGCGCTCCTTCCGTACCGTCCTCCGTGCGCAGCACCAGCCACGCGCGGGCGCGCAGGGACCGCACGAGGCCGTGCACATTGCCCAGCCCGCGCCACAGCTCACCCGCGCGCGCGTACGCCTGGTCCGCCTCCTCGGGCAGCCCCGCGTGACCGAGGGACTCGGCGGCCAGGTGGGCCAGGGTCGCGTGGTCGTGCTGCTCCGGCCAGTGCCGGGCGATCTCGGCGGCCTGCAGCCGGCGCTCGGCGGCGTCCCGGTGCTCGCCCAGCTCGCTCAGACAGTCGCCCAGCCACCACTGCGTCTGGACGACCGCCCCGTCGCCGTGGGTCTCCTCGCGCAGGTCCGTCAGCGCCGACTCCAGCACTTCCGCGGCCTCCGCCCAGCGGCCCTGCCGGACCAGGTACCCGCCGAGCTGGTGCCGCGCCCACGCACCGAACGTCGGGCCCTCACCGGCCTCGTCGGCCCAGTGCGCCGCCTCCAAGGCGTGCTGCGCGGCCTCCTCCGCATGCCCCCGGCCCCCGACCACCTCGGCGAGCTGGAGGTGCAGCTGGGCCCGCGCGACCGGCTCCAGATACGGCCCGCCGTGCTCCAGGGCCGCCCGCAGCGCCCGCTCCGCCTCCGCCATGTCGCCCAGGTGGTGGGCGAGACCGGCGAGCCGGGCCTCGTACTCCACCGCGAACCACGGCAGTCCCGCCCCGGTGAACTCCGCGGCCGACCGCGCGAACAGCTCCGCTCCCGTCGCCACGTCCCCGGAGTGCGTCGCGAGCTCTCCGAGCATCGCGTGCCCCTCCGCGACCCGGGCCAGGAGCCGTACGTCGTCCCCGGTCCGCCCGCCGACGAGTGCCAGCAGCTCCCGTGCGGCGGCCTCCGCCTCGGCCAGAACCGTTTCCGCGACCGGCCCCTCGGCCTCGTGGACGCGCCGCATCAGGATCCGCGCCCGCGCCATCAGCACCCCCGCGGCCTGCCGCATCTCGGTGCCGCCGCCGGCGTACAGGGCGAGGACGTCGTCGTACGGTCCCGTGACCGCCGTGAGCGCCTCGTCGACGTCCTCACCGGCGAGCGCGCGGACGTACGCCCCCCGCGCGCGTGCCGCCAGCGCCTCGCCGGGGTCGCCCGCCTCCGCGTACAGCTCCGCCGCCCGCTCGAACGTTTCCGCACCCTGGGGGCCGAGCGCGATCGCCTCGTGCTCGACGATCTCCGCACGGTCGCGCGCCTCCAGCTCCACCCCCTCGGCACGCTCGGCGGCCCGCGCGGCCGCCGCCCACGCCTCCACGGCCTCCGGCTGCAGGGCGTCCGACAACCGGCGCGCCTCGGCGAGCAGGACCGCCAGACCGGGTTCCGCCGTCTCGGGAACCACGGACGTCCGTGGTGCCTGTGGTGTCCTGGGCGCGACGGCCGGCCGGGCCGCCCGTACCCCCAGCGGCAGCCGCTCCACCAGCGGAAGCCGCGTCATACGCGCGCGTGCCCGCTCACTGACGTGCGCCGTGCCGTTGCGCTCGTCGAAGCGCGCCGCCAGCGCCAGGACCTCCCCACGCGTGTGGGCGGCGAGTTCACCGGCCGTCCACTCCCGCCCGGCCGGACCCGGCACCCGCTGCCCCTCGTGCCCCAGCTCGCTCAGGCGCCCCATCAGCAGCGCCACGACGCTCAGGAACTCCAGCCTGCTGCGCGGATGCCCGTCGTCCGTGAAGTACGCCGGCCGCTCCGCGAGCAGCTCCAGGGCCCGCGCCTCGTTGCCGGTCAGCGCGCAGAACTCGACGTGATCGGCGTACGCGCCCCGCATGCTCTCCATCGGCCGCACCAGCCGGAAACCCCGCAGATGGTTGGCGCGCGCCTCGTCCACGCGCCCCAGCCGCAGCAGCGGTACCAGGGACGAGGCCAGTGCCGTGTGCGGCTCGTGCGCGCACGCGTACTCGCCCGCCAGGACCGGCGCCCACAGCTCCAGCGCCTCGTCGTCGCGGCCGCGCTCCGCCTGCCACCAGCCCTGCCCGTGCAGCTCGCACGCGTGACAGTCGGCCATCGAGTCCCGGTCCGCGGCCAGCCACGCGGCGAACGCCCGCTCCGCGCGCGGGATGTCCCCCACATGCGCGGCCACACTGAACTCGGCGCTGCGCACCGCCCGCTCGGAGTGCCCGGCGAGCCGGTAGCGGTGCTCCATCTCGCCGAGCCACTTCTCCACCGACGCCAGCGGCACGTGCGGCTGGTCGAGCATGCCCGCCGACATCCACTTGAAGACCCAGTGCAGCGAGTGCGTCTCGTACTCGTCGAAGTCGCCGGGCCGCTCGTCCCACATGCGCAGCAGCCGCGCGAACGGGACGAACATCTTCCCCTTCTCGGAGCTGTAGTTGTAGACCTTCAGCTGATGCCCGAGCGCCTCGATCACCGCCAGCGGGATGTTCAGCCTCTCGGCCTCCACCAACAGCTGCTCCGCGCGCGCGTTGCGAGCGGGACCCTCCGGCTGCTCGCCGTTCTCCGCCATCGCCCGGCGCAGCGCGTCGAAGTCCGTGATCTCACTCATCAGTGGCCCCCTGCCCCTGTCCCTCTGTGGCCTCCCCGTGAGTGGCCCACTCCAGGAGGCCGATGAACGCCCGGTTCAGCAGCGCCGAATCAGCGGGCCGCAGCGGCCGCTGGGCCATCAGCAGCGCCTGCCCGTACAGGGACTCCGTGGCGGTGCCGATCAGTTCCGCCTCGCGCAGCGAACTGATCCTGCGGATCAAGGGGTTGAGATGGTTCAGCACCAGACGCGCGCGAGGGGCGCTCCCGCGCAGCGAGCCCAGGATGCCCGCCCACAGGTCGTCGGCCCGCTCCTCGGCCTCCGCCCGCGCCTGCTCGTGCCGCGCCGACCGGTCGTCCAGGTGCAGCGCCGGCACGGACAGCGGATGGAAGGCGCGCAGCACGACATCGCAGCCCAGGGGGTCGAGCTTCGCCCGCGCGGCCGCCAGGAAACCGGCGAGCGCCAGCTCCTCCGCCGGGTCCACTCCGTCCAGATGCGCGGTCACGGTGTCCGCGTCCAGCTCGGCCACCGGCGTACCCGGCCGCACCGACGGCAGCGCCTCGACCAGCTCGCTGTCGTACGTGTAACCGCCGTTGATCACCCCGATGCCCTGCGCGGACGCGATCGGCGCGACCTGCCGGTACTCCTCCACGGTCCGGGTGAAGTGCACCACCGGATGCCGCTGCGCGAACTCCTCCAGCGACAGCCGCCCGTCCGTCGTCTCGAACGGCAGCCACGGCAGCATCGTGCGCAGCATCTCCGGATCGTGCCGCGCGAGCGACTTCACCCCCAGATGGTGCACGGCGAGAAACGCCGCGAGCCGCTCGGGATCACCGGCGGCCAGCCCGGTCAGCCAGGACCGGATCCGTTCCCCCAGCGCGTCCCGTACGGCGGCCAGCGTCTCGTCCTCGTACAGCGACTCGCGCGAGGCCGTGGGCCGCAGACTGTCGGTGTCCAGGACACAGCGCACGAAGAACGCCCAGTCGGGCAGCAGCTGTTCGGCCCGCTCGGTGAGCAGCATGCCCTTCAGGTGCACCCGGTGCGTGGCCCGTTGCGCCGGACTGACCGCCGCCGGCAGCACGTACGCCACCCCGCGGATCCCGGCCAGCGGCACATCCAGCTCGATCGTGTCCAACGGCGTGAACCCGAACAGCCGATGGCAGTGCCGGGCCAGCGCCACCCGCCGGTTGGCGGGGGAGGGGTACGGCCGGTCCCAGGGCGCCGGAAGATCGGTGACCGCCTCCTCGCCCACCCGGACGTCGTACGGCAGCAGCGAACCGAAGTCCCGCGCCAGCCTGAGCACCCGCTCCTCGGTGAGCCACTCCCCGGCCCCGGCCCGCGCCACCAGATGCACGGTGGTGCCCGGCTCGGGCCGTTCGTCGTGGGGCAGCGTCCGCACGGTGTACGAACCGTCGTCGCGCGCCGTCCACTCCACCGGCGGCGCGCCCGGCGTACGGGAACTGCGGCTGACCACCCGGATCCGCTCGGCGACCACGAAACAGGCCAGCAGCCCGATGCCGAACTGCCCGAGGAAGTCCGACCGCGCCTCCTGCAGACCCTCCGCCCGCTTGGAGCTGCGCCCGATCGTCGCCAGGAGGCTGTGCACGTCGGCCTCGGTCAGCCCGATGCCGGAGTCCTCCACCCGCAGCGCCCCGCCCGACGCGAACAGCCGCACCCGCGCCGGGGCGTCGGGCTCCTCGGCCCGCCGGGCGGTGATGGCGTCCACCGCGTTCTGCAGCAGCTCGCGCAGGTAGACCCTGGGACTGGAGTAGAGGTGATGGGACAGCAGGTCCACCAGACCACGCAGGTCGACCTGGAACGAATGAGGTGACGGTGATGCCTGGGATGACTGTGAGGTCTGGGAGTCCATCGCTGCAGCGCCGCGAGGTGGGGAGGAGCGCGGCGCGGGGTCGGGCGGTCCCGGTGGGGCGGTGACCGCGGATGATGGCCGGAGGCGCGCCATCCTAGAGCTCGAGCGAGTCGCCTGACCAGGTCTTTCAGGACACGTATACGGCAATGTCAGTGACGTGGTGTGCAATGGATCTCGTGCCCGCACTCGAGGAACCACTGAAAAAGGTGCTCGGCCCACCGACCGCGAAGGTGATGGCCGAGCATCTCGGCCTGCACACCGTCGGCGACCTCCTGCACCACTACCCCCGCAGATACGAGGAGCGGGGCCAGCTCACCCACCTGGCCGACCTCCCCATGGACGAGCACGTCACGGTGGTCGCCATGGTCGCCGACGCCCGTCTGCACTCCTTCGCCTCCGCCAAGGCCCCCCGCGGCAAGGGCCAGCGGCTGGAAGTCACCATCACCGACGGCAGCGGCCGCCTCCAGCTCGTCTTCTTCGGCCACGGCGTCCACAAACCCCACAAGGAACTCCTGCCGGGCACACGCGCGATGTTCGCGGGCAAGGTCTCCGTCTTCAACCGCCGCCTGCAACTGGCCCATCCGGCGTACGAACTGCTGCGCGGCGAGGGGGACGACGCCGAGGAAGCCGTGGAGACCTGGGCGGGCGCCCTGATCCCGATCTACCCGGCCACCGCCAAACTGGAGTCCTGGAAGATCGGCAAGGCGATCCAGACGGTCCTGCCCAGCGCCCGGGAAGCCGTCGACCCGCTCCCCGCGGGCCTGCGCGAGGGCCGCGCCCTCGTCCCGCTCCCCGAGGCACTCCTCAAGATCCACCGCCCGCACACCAAGGCGGACATCGCCGACGCCCGCACCCGCCTCAAGTGGGACGAGGCCTTCGTCCTCCAGGTCGCCCTGGCCCGCCGCCGCCACGCGGACGCCCAGCTCCCGGCGGTCCCCCGCAGACCGTCCCCCGACGGCCTTCTCGCCTCCTTCGACGACCGTCTGCCGTTCACCCTCACCGAGGGCCAGCGGAAGGTCTCCAAGGAGATCTTCGACGACCTGGCCACCGACCATCCGATGCACCGCCTCCTCCAGGGCGAGGTCGGATCCGGCAAAGCTCAGCCTCTTGATTCGCTGGTGCTCACCCCTGTCGGTTTTCGTCGCATGGGGGACTTGAGGGTCGGGGACGAGATCGTCGTGCCGGACGGGGACATCGCGTTGATCGATGGTGTCTACCCGCAAGGAGAGCGAGAGGTCTGGCGCCTGATCCTGTCCGATGGGAGCTCCGTCGAGTGCGACGACGAGCATCTCTGGATCGTTGGTACGAGCTGTGGATGGCACCGAGGCCAAGCTCCCAAGGCCATGACGACTCGGGAGATCCGGCTGGATGCCTTCAAAGCCAACGGATCTTCGAAGTGGTACCTCCCGACAGCTGCCCCGGTTGATCTTGGAGATGACTCGGGGTTGCCCCTCGATCCGTACCTGTTCGGTCTCCTCCTGGGGGACGGATCATTCCGGCACAACCTACGTCTGGCGACTGTGGACGATGAGATCCGCGACGCTGTGGCGGCAGCAGTGGCGCCCGACTGCCGTCTGGTTCCCGTGACGGGATCCCGTTGCGACTACACGATCCAGCTGACACGCCGGGTGGGTGGTGCGCGCAATCCTGTGATTCAAACTCTGCGTGATCTGAACCTGTGGGGCATGACGTCGCATGGGAAGTTCGTTCCCGACGAGTTCAAGAACACTTCGATCAAGAACCGTCTCGCGCTGCTGCAAGGTCTTCTGGACACCGATGGCACCGTCGGCAAGGACGGCCTGAGCATTTCGCTCTGTTCAGCCTCGCGGAGGCTCGCTGAAGACGTTGCATGGCTTGTCCGCTCGCTGAGTGGTCGCGCACGAGTCCTTCCGAAGAAGGCCGCCTTCAACGTCTCGGTGGCTCTGCCGGACGACTACGCACCCTTCAGGCTCACCCGCAAAGCCGAGCGGGTGCGTTCGCGCCCCAAGTCCAACACCTTCCGGCGGGGAATCCGTGCGGTGGAACACGTGGGGCGAAAGCCCGTCCAGTGCATCAGCGTCGCCCACCCGAGCCATGCCTACGTCACCGACAACTTCACCGTCACACACAACACGATGGTCGCCCTCCGAGCCATGCTCGCCACCGTCGACGCGGGCGGGCAGGCCGCCATGCTCGCGCCCACCGAAGTGCTCGCCCAGCAGCACCACCGTTCCGTCGTCGAGATGATGGGTGACCTGGCCGAGGGCGGGATGCTGGGCGGGACCGAGCACGCCACCAAGGTGGTCCTGCTGACCGGCTCCATGGGTGCCGCCGCGCGCCGTCAGGCACTGCTCGACCTGGTCACCGGAGAGGCCGGAATCGTCATCGGCACGCACGCGTTGATCGAGGACAAGGTGCAGTTCCACGACCTCGGACTCGTCGTCGTCGACGAGCAGCACCGCTTCGGCGTCGAACAGCGCGACGCCCTGCGCGGCAAGGGCAGACAGCCCCCGCACCTCCTCGTCATGACCGCCACCCCCATCCCGCGCACGGTCGCCATGACGGTCTTCGGCGACCTGGAGACCTCGGTCCTCGACCAGCTCCCCGCCGGCCGCTCACCCATCGCCAGCCATGTCGTCCCGGCCGCCGACAAACCCCACTTCCTGGCCCGCGCCTGGGAGCGGGTCCGCGAGGAGGTGGGGAACGGCCATCAGGCGTACGTCGTCTGCCCGCGCATCGGTGACGAGGACGACGACCCGAAGAAGGCCGGCAAGAAGAAGTCCGCGGAGGACGAGGCGGAGAAGCGCCCCCCGCTCGCCGTCCTCGACATCGCCGACCAGCTGAGCCGCGGCCCGCTCCAGGGCCTCGGGGTCGAGGTGCTGCACGGCCGTATGCATCCGGACGACAAGGACGCGGTCATGCGCCGCTTCGCCGCCGGTGAGACCGCCGTCCTGGTCGCGACGACCGTCATCGAGGTCGGCGTCAACGTGCCGAACGCCACCGCGATGGTGATCATGGATGCCGACCGCTTCGGCGTGTCCCAGCTCCACCAGCTGCGCGGCCGAGTCGGCCGGGGCTCCGCCCCCGGCCTCTGCCTCCTGGTCACCGAGATGCCCGAGGCAAGCCCCGCCCGCCAACGTCTCAACGCCGTCGCCTCCACCCTCGACGGCTTCGAACTGTCCCGCATCGACCTGGAACAACGCCGAGAGGGCGACGTCCTCGGCCAGGCCCAGTCGGGCGCCCGTACCTCCCTGCGGGTCCTCGCGGTGATAGAGGACGAGGAGGTCATCGCCCAGGCCCGGGAGGAGGCGATGACGGTGGTGACGGCGGATCCGGAGCTGACCGGGTACCCGGGCCTGCGCACGGCTCTCGACGCCCTGCTGGACGAGGAGAGGGAGCAGTACTTGGACAAGGGCTAGTGCCGCGGCAGGCAACGTTCGCCCCGTCGCGACGCCCGGCACGCTCCCCCACTCTCGACTTCGCTCGAGCGGGAGGGGCCCCCACCGGCGCACCGGGCACAAGCCCAAGTACGTCCAGTACGAGGGCTTGCACCCGGCACGCCGGGAGCACGCGCCGGACGCCGCTCCTTGACGGGCAAACGTTGCCTGCCGCGGCACTAGGTGTATTGATCATGAGCGGCGCGGGGCTGCGTCGATGTGCGGCTGCCGCCGCGCGGGGGAGCGGCCACGACGCACCTGCTGCCACACTGAATCCGTAGCCACCCCGACCAAGGACCGAAGATGACCCGCGTAATCGCCGGCGCAGCCGGCGGACGCCGCCTGGCCGTCCCGCCAGGAACCGGCACCCGCCCCACCTCCGACCGCGCGCGCGAAGGTCTCTTCTCCACCTGGCAGTCCCTCCTCGGCGGCCCTCTCGACGGCGAACGAGTCCTCGACCTCTACGCCGGATCAGGCGCCGTGGGCCTCGAGGCCCTCTCCCGCGGCGCGAGCCACACCCTCCTGGTCGAGGCCGACGCCCGCGCGGCCCGCGTCATCCGGGAGAACGTGCGCAACCTCGGTCTCCCCGGCGCCGAGGTCCGCGCGGGCAAGGCCCGCCAGGTGATCCAGACGCCGCCGGCCACGCCGTACGAACTCGCCTTCCTCGACCCGCCCTACGCCGTCTCGGACGACGATCTTCGGGAGATTCTGCTCACACTCCGCTCGGAGGGCTGGCTCGCGGCCGATGCGCTCGTCACCGTGGAGCGCAGTACCAGAGGCGGGGAGTTCGGCTGGCCGGACGGTTTCGAAGGGCTACGCGCCCGTCGCTACGGCGAGGGAACGTTTTGGTACGGTCGCGCCGCCTCTACGTGCGAAGACGCACGATGACCGGACCGGAGAGCGAGGGACCACAAGTGCGCCGTGCCGTCTGTCCCGGGTCGTTCGACCCGATCACCAACGGACACCTCGACATCATTTCCCGCGCCTCCCGTCTGTACGACGAGGTCTATGTCGCGGTGATGATCAACAAGTCCAAGAAGGGCCTGTTCGAGATCGACGAGCGGATCGACCTGATCCGCCAGGTCACCGCGGAGTACGGCAACGTGAGGGTCGAGGCGTTCCACGGCCTCCTCGTCGACTTCTGCAAGCAGCGCGACATCCCCGCCATCGTCAAGGGCCTGCGCGCGGTCAGCGACTTCGACTACGAGCTGCAGATGGCCCAGATGAACAACGGGCTGTCCGGCGTCGAGACGCTCTTCGTGCCCACCAACCCCACCTACAGCTTCCTGTCCTCCTCCCTGGTCAAGGAAGTGGCGACCTGGGGCGGAGACGTCTCCCACCTGGTTCCGCCGATCGTTCTGGCGGCGCTCAACAAGCGTCTGCGGGGGGACTGATGGGGGACTGATGGGGCTACAGTCGTCCCGTCCGTCTCCAACACAGCTGTAGAGAGTGGCGAGCAACCGGTGGACGTACAGAAGAAGCTCGACGAGATCGTCACCGCGGTCTCCAGTGCCCGGTCGATGCCCATGTCGGCTTCGTGCGTGGTCAACCGCGCCGAGCTGCTCGCCCTGCTGGAAGAGGTGCGCGCGGCCCTGCCCGACTCCCTCGCCCAGGCCGAGGAGCTGATCGGCGGCCGCGAGCAGATGGTCGAGCAGGCCCGCCAGGAGGCCGAGCGGATCATCTCCACCGCGCACGCCGAGCGCGGCTCCCTGATCTCCGACACCGAGATCGCCCGCCGCTCCCAGGCCGAGGCCGACCGCATCCTGGCCGAGGCCCGCAAGGAGGCGGAGGACGTCCGCGCCGAGGCCGACGACTACGTCGACTCCAAGCTCGCCAACTTCGAGGTCGTCCTCACCAAGACCCTCGGCTCCGTCGGCCGGGGCCGCGAGAAGCTGCTCGGCACCGGGCCCGGCCTGGACGAGCAGGGGTACGAGGACGAGGACGCCCCCGAGCGCAGCCACGACCCCGAGACCCTGCGCAAGGACGCCGACGCCTACGTCGACACCAAGCTCGGCGCCTTCGAGGCCGTCCTCGCCAAGACGCTGGAGGCCGTCGGCAAGGGCCGGCAGAAGCTGCACGGCCGGATCGCCACCGACGACCTCGGCTCGCTGGCCGCCGACACCACGACTTTCCAGCACTCCTCCGACGCCGACTACCTCGCCGACCTGGCCGCCCTCGCCGAGCAGGACACGGCCGCCGCCGGGCAGCAGACCGCCCAGAGCCCGTACGAGCAGCCGCAGGAGGCCTACGCCTACCAACAGCAGCCGGCGGACCCGTACGGCGGCTACGGCGACCAGCAGCAGGCCTACGGCCAGCACGCGGACCCCTACGGTTATCCGCAGCAGGCCGACCCCTATGCGTACCAGGGCTACGACACCCACCAGGCCGCCTACGACCCGAACCAGGTGCCCCAGCAGCCCCAGCAGCCCCAGCACCAGGAACCCCAGGCGGGCTACGCCCTCGACGAGACCAGTCTCTTCGACACCGGGATGATCAGCGCCGAACAACTGCGCGCCTACGAACAGGGCCGCGGGCTCTAGAACCCCCCGGATTGGGCTGTGGGCGAAAGCTCCAGTATCCTGGCTCTTCGGTCGCGTGTGCGCTTCGCGGACTTCGCATACGCCCGCGATCACCGCTGCCCGGAACACCACGGGGCGGCGACCCCCGAGCTCAGAGATCGAAAGCAGGAATGGCCCTGAACGCCCGCCTCGACCACCGCAACCCTCTCGTGTTCGACACACACGAGCTGGGGCGGCGTCCTGGCGCGCTGCAGCGCCTGACCCGCGAGATCGACGCCCCCCGGGACCTCGGTATCCAGGGAGTGATCGGAGTGCCGGAAGGCGCCCCGGTCGAGCTCGAACTCCGCCTCGAGTCGGTCATGGAGGGGGTGCTCGTCACAGGCACCGCCCGTGCACGGGCCGAGGGGGAGTGCGTAAGGTGTCTGGAGCCGCTCGAGCTCGAACTCGAAGCGGACTTCCAGGAGATGTTCTCGTACCCTGACGCCGATGACCGGGGCCGCGTGAAGGCGGAACCGGCCGACGACGCCGAGGAAGACGAGGACAGGCTCTTTCTCGAGGACGGCCTGTTCGACCTCGAGCCCGTGCTGCGGGATGCGGTGGTGCTCGCACTGCCGATGCAGCCGGTGTGCCAGGACGACTGCCCCGGCCTGTGCTCCCAGTGCGGAGCCCGGCTCGCGGACGACCCGGACCACCACCACGACGCCGTCGACATCCGTTGGGCGGCACTGCAGGGACTCGCCGGTTCACCTGAAGACGGCGAGAAGGACGAGATGAGCGGCGACGCGCCTCGATCAGCACGCGTCGACGAGAAGCAGGAGAAGTAGCCGTGGCTGTTCCGAAGCGGAAGATGTCGCGCAGCAACACGCGCCACCGCCGGTCGCAGTGGAAGGCTGCGGTCCCCACCCTGGTTGCGTGCGAGCGCTGCCACGAGCCCAAGCAGCAGCACATCGCGTGCCCGTCTTGCGGCACCTACAACAAGCGCCAGGTCCTCGAGGTCTGAGCGGCTGGTGAGAGGCTCCATGTCTGACGCCAAGGCGGACTCGACCGCCAAGAAAAAGGCGGACAACACGGCCTCGTCCCACACGCTTCTGGAAGGGCGGCTCGGCTACCAGCTCGAGTCCGCCCTTCTGGTGCGTGCGCTGACCCACCGTTCCTACGCATACGAGAACGGCGGTCTGCCGACGAACGAGCGGCTGGAGTTCCTCGGGGACTCCGTGCTCGGCCTCGTCGTCACGGACACGCTGTACCGCACCCACCCCGACCTGCCCGAAGGCCAACTGGCCAAGCTGCGGGCCGCGGTGGTCAACTCGCGTGCGCTGGCGGAGGTCGGCCGCGGCCTCGACCTGGGCTCCTTCATCCGGCTCGGCCGGGGTGAAGAGGGCACGGGCGGCCGGGACAAGGCGTCCATCCTCGCCGACACCCTTGAAGCGGTGATCGGTGCGGTCTATCTCGACCAGGGCCTCGAAGCGGCCTCCGAACTGGTGCACCGCCTGTTCGACCCGCTGATCGAGAAGTCCTCGAACCTCGGTGCCGGCCTGGACTGGAAGACCAGCCTCCAGGAACTCACCGCGACCGAAGGGCTCGGTGTACCCGAGTACCTGGTCACGGAGACCGGCCCCGACCACGAGAAGACCTTCACTGCTGCCGCCCGCGTCGGAGGCGTCTCGTACGGCACCGGCACCGGCCGCAGCAAGAAGGAGGCGGAGCAACAGGCCGCCGAGTCCGCGTGGCGCGCGATCCGCGCCGCCGCGGACGAGCGCGCCAAGGCGGCGCAGGCGGCGCAGGCGGTCCAGGCCGCCGCGGCCACCGAAGCCGCCGCCGGCGCGGACTCCGAGTCCGCCTCCGCCTGACCAGAACACCAGTGCGCCGCCCGCTCCCCGGACCTGTCCGAGGGAGCGGGCGGTGCGTGTCCCGGGGGTCGTCATGCCCGAGTTGCCCGAGGTCGAGGTCGTCCGGCGCGGTCTGGAGCGGTGGGTCGCCCACCGCACGGTCGCGGACGCCGAGGTGCTGCACCCGCGTGCCGTACGCCGTCACCTCGCCGGTGCCGACGACTTCGCGCACCGACTCAAGGGCCGTCGCGTCGGCACGCCGAGCCGTCGCGGCAAGTACCTCTGGCTGCCGCTGGAGGACACCGGCCAGGCGATCCTGGCCCACCTCGGGATGAGCGGCCAGCTGCTGGTCCAGCCGCAGGGCTCACCCGACGAGAAGCACCTGCGCGTGCGCGTGCGCTTCGCCGACGCGCTCGCCACCGAACTCCGCTTCGTCGACCAGCGCACCTTCGGCGGCCTGTCGCTGCACGACACGACACCGGACGGACTGCCCGACGTCATCGGACACATCGCCCGCGACCCCCTCGACCCCCTGTTCGACGACGAGGCCTTCCACCAGGCACTGCGCCGCAAGCGGACCACCGTCAAGCGGGCCCTGCTCGACCAGTCGCTGATCAGCGGAGTCGGGAACATCTACGCGGACGAGGCGCTGTGGCGCTCCCGCCTGCACTACGACCGGCCGACCGCCACCTTCACCCGGCCCCGCACCCTCGAACTCCTCGGCCATGTCCGGGACGTCATGAACGCGGCCCTCGCCGTCGGCGGCACCAGCTTCGACAGCCTGTACGTCAACGTCAACGGCGAGTCGGGCTACTTCGACCGCTCCCTCGACGCGTACGGCCGCGAGGGGCTGCCCTGCAAGCGGTGCGGCACGCCGATGAGCCGGCGCCCCTGGATGAACCGGTCCAGCTACTTCTGCCCGAGGTGTCAGAACGCGCCGCGGGTCTCGTCGTAGCGCTCGCGGGCGGCCAGGACCTCGTCCATGCGGCCCTCCACGCAGTGGATGAGGGACAGCAGTCGCTCGGCGACCTCGCGGCCGAGCGGGGTCAGTTCGTAGTCCACGCGCGGCGGGTTGGTCGGCTGCGCCTCGCGGTGCACCAGTCCGTCACGTTCCAGCGCGTGCAGGGTCTGGGACAGCATCTTCTCGCTCACCCCGTCGACCCGGCGGCGCAGCTCGTTGAACCGCAGCGAGCCCTCGTACAGCGCGCCGAGCGTGAGTCCGCCCCAGCGGCCCGTGACGTGCTCCAGCGTGCCGCGGGAGGGGCAGGCCTTGGCGAACACGCTGTACGGGAGGTCCTGGTCCTCCTGGGTCGTCGTCATAGCTGAAGCGTACTCGACAGCAGCGCTAACCAACAGGTTGCACTATCTAAAAGTTAGTGCAGGCTCGCCACACCGTCGTCCTGGCCGAGGCGGTCCGCGCCGGTGCCGTCGACGCCGGTGCCGAGGTGCACCTGATCAAGGTCGACGAGATCACCGAGGACCAGTGGGCCCTCCTCGACGGTTCCGACGCGATCGTGTTCGGCTCGCCGACCTACATGGGCACCGCGTCCGGCGCCTTTCACGCCTTCGCGGAGGCGACCTCGGCGCGCTGGGCGACCCAGGCATGGAAGGACAAGCCGGCGGCCGGCTTCACGAACTCCGGCTCCAAGAGCGGCGACAAGCTGCACACCCTGCAGTTCTTCCAGATCCTGGCCGCGCAGCTCGGTATGCATGTCGACGAGGGTGCGGAGGCCGTCCACAAGGCCGACGCGGCGACGGCCGAGCACCTGGGCCGGCGGGTCGCCGAGACCGCGCGGGTCTTCCTGGCCGGCCGGGCCCAGGCTGCTTGATCGTTTCTGCGGGATCTTCCGGGGACGCTCAGTACCCGAAGTCCTGCGTCCACCAGGGTCCGCCGGACCCGAAGTGGACACCGACGCCCAGCGTCTTGAAGTCGCAGTTCAGTATGTTCGCCTTGTGGCCGGGGCTGTTCATCCAGGCCTCCATGACCGCGGCCGCGTCGGCCTGGCCGCGGGCTATGTTCTCGCCGCCGAGGTCGGATATCCCGGCCTTCGCGGCCCGGTCCCACGGCGTCAGCCCGTCCGGGTCGGTGTGGTCGAAGAAGCCCCGGGCGGCCATGTCGTCGCTGAACTTCTCGGCCAGGTCGGACAGCGCGCTGTTCGCGGCCAGGGCACTGCAGCCGACCTTGGCCCGCTCCTCGTTGACGAGCTTGAGCACCTCGGCAGCCGCCTGCGTCTCGGCCGAGACGGTCACCGCGGACTCGGAACTCTGCGGGGCCTTGGTGGCCGTCTTCCCGGACTTGGACGGCGTCGTCTCGGGCTTCTCCGACGGCGTGACCTCGGGCTTCTTGGTGGCCGTCCGGCTCGGCGAGGCGGTGGAGGCCGAGGGCGCGGGCGAGGACGAAGCGGAGCCCGACGCGGAGTCCGAGGCCGAGGGGGAGACGGTACGGCCTGCGTCGCGGCTGGTCGACGTACCGGCGCGGCCCGAGTCGGCGGAGCCGGAGGCGCCGCCCTGCTCGGAGGCGGAGTTGGTCGGGCTGTCGGCGGCCTGCACGTTGTCGCCGCTGTTGCTGCCGCCGCCGAGCTTGTAGTTCTCCAGTCCGGGCACCACACCGGTGGCCACCGCGACCGTGCCGAGCGCGACGGCGGCGGACACCCCGAGCAGACCGGCCTTGACCGGCGTCGCGGCCTTCCTCTTGCGACGGCGGCCGCCCCGGCCGGAACCCGGTCGCAGGGCACCGCCGTCGGGGGTGAAGCCGTCGGCGGGGAACATCGCGCCGTCGCCGTGGGCGTACGGGGCGTCGTCGGCGGAGTACCGGTCGTCGCCGTACCCCTGGCCTGTCGCGTACAGGTACTCCCGGCTTCTCGCGACGGTGTCGGCGTAGGCCTCCGGGTGCAGGTACGGCGCGATGCCGATCGTGTCCGGGCCGTCCGGGTACGAGTCCCGCTGGTCTTGGCTGTCCGTGTACGAGCCGTGCGTCTGTGTGACCCCCGTGGCGCGGCCCGTGGCGGCGCGGCCGGCGGCGGAGCGTCGGTGGCGTCCCATGTCCTTGCCTTCCTCGTCCATGCGGCTTCCCAACGGTCGACCCGAGCTCTGGGGCTGCGCCCCTCGTGCTCCCTCTGATCAACCCGCCTCACTCGATCGAGTGAGTTTCATATGAGAATCATTGGGTGGGGACGGTACCGCATGGCGCCCGGGGAGGAAGTGCCCCGAGGGACATTGCCCGGTTAGGTTGCACCCATGAGCGAGGATGTACGGCTGGTCGCCTGGGTGCGCGGAGACGTCCAGGGAGTGGGATTCCGCTGGTTCACGCGTGCCAAGGCGCTGGAGATCGGCGGCCTGAGTGGTTTTGCTCTCAATTTGGCCGACGGCCGGGTGCAAGTGGTCGCGGAGGGAACCCGGGAGGGCTGTCAGGGCCTGCTGGGCTGGCTCATGGGTGACGACACGCCCGGGCGCGTGGACGGAGTCACAGAGATATGGGACACACCGCGCGGCGGCTACGACGGCTTCGCGATCCGTTGACGACCACTCGCGAAGAGCCCCCGGACAAGCGGAGGGGCATGCCACCGGCACCTGCCCTCAGCAGGAATGAGCAGGTGGTTGCCAAGAATCGCTTGCGTTGGCATGCTCCGCACGCAAGGATGATCGCCACGCCCCGAGGGCCCCGCAGGAGGCGCAGCGCCGCCGTTTCGGCCGCGCGCGAGCGGGCTGCCCGCCAATACGGGGCGTGATCGTGTTGACCGTCAAACTTTTTGGTGAGACGCTGAAAGCACCCCGCGCACCTAGCTGTTTGGCATGGATGAACAGCAGCACGAACAAGATCATGTCAGGCACCGCGGGTGCGAATCCCTCACGACCCACACCGCTTCGGTCGGTCACTCAGTGTGGAGGACCATCCATCATGGCAAAGGCGCTTCTCGGTTACGTCGGCGGCTCCGACCCGCGACTCCTCGCCGAGATGCGACGGCTCCAGCAGCGCGTCCAGGATCTGGAATCCGAGCTCGTACGGATCCAGGCCGAGAACGACGCTCTCACGGCTGCCGCTTCTCACGACAGGTTCATGGAGAGCATCGACGCACACCAGGCGGAGCCTGCGCTCACCTGATCGCTGCACCGCTCCACGACAGCAGACGCAGCGGTTGGGCGACTCAGAAGTCAACCGCGTCGGACCGCTAAGTTGTCAGAGTTTGCAAGGGACGCTTCGGCGTCCCTTCTTTCTTTGCTTCCCCCGCGCCGCTCGCTTCCCCCGCTCCGCCGCCCGACCTCGCCCGCCCTTCCACACTTCTTAACGTGTGGTGTGCCCTGTGCGTTCATGGGCGAAACCGCGGGGTCGTCGGCCGTTCATCGTCTGTGACATCCCCGGAAGGTAGAGTCCAGCGCCGTGCACCTCAAGGCCCTGACCCTCCGAGGGTTCAAGTCGTTCGCCTCAGCGACCACACTCCGGTTCGAACCGGGTATCACGTGTGTCGTCGGGCCCAACGGTTCGGGCAAGTCGAATGTCGTGGACGCGCTCAGCTGGGTCATGGGCGAGCAGGGCGCGAAGTCGCTGCGCGGCGGAAAGATGGAGGACGTCATCTTCGCCGGCACCACCGGCCGCCCGCCGCTGGGCCGCGCCGAGGTGTCCCTGACCATCGACAACTCGGACGGGGCCCTGCCCATCGAGTACGCCGAGGTCACCATCACGCGGATCATGTTCCGCAACGGCGGCAGCGAGTACCAGATCAACGGCGACACCTGCCGGCTCCTCGACATCCAGGACCTCCTCTCCGACTCCGGCATCGGCCGCGAGATGCACGTCATCGTCGGGCAGGGCCAGCTCGACTCCGTCCTGCACGCCGACCCGATGGGCCGCCGCGCCTTCATCGAAGAGGCCGCGGGTGTGCTGAAGCACCGCAAGCGCAAGGAGAAGGCGCTGCGCAAGCTGGACGCGATGCAGGCCAACCTCGCGCGCGTGCAGGACCTCACGGACGAACTGCGGCGCCAGCTCAAGCCACTGGGCAGGCAGGCCGCGGTGGCGCGCAGGGCGGCCGTCATCCAGGCCGACCTGCGCGACGCCCGCCTCCGCCTCCTCGCCGACGATCTCGTACGACTCCGTGAGGCGCTCCAGGCCGAGGTGGCCGACGAGGCCGCGCTCAAGGAACGCAAGGAGGCCGCCGAGCAGGACCTGCGCAAGGCCCTCCAGCGCGAAACGCTCCTGGAGGACGAGGTCCGCCGGCTCACCCCGCGCCTCCAGCGCGCCCAGCAGACCTGGTACGAGCTCTCCCAGCTCGCCGAACGGGTCCGCGGCACCGTCTCGCTCGCCGACGCCCGGGTGAAGAGCGCCACCTCCGCGCCTCCCGAGGAGCGGCGCGGCCGCGACCCCGAGGACATGGAGCGCGAAGCCGCCCGGATCCGGGAGCAGGAGGCCGAACTGGAGGCCGCGTTGGAAGCGGCCCAGCACGCCCTCGACGACACCGTCGCCCACCGCGCCGACCTGGAACGCGAACTCGCCGTGGAGGAACGGCGGCTGAAGGACGCCGCCCGGGCCATCGCCGACCGTCGAGAGGGCCTCGCCCGGCTGAACGGCCAGGTCAACGCGGCCCGCTCGCGCGCCGCCTCCGCCCAGGCCGAGATCGACCGCCTGGCCACGGCGAGGGACGAGGCACAGGAGCGGGCGGTCGTGGCACAGGAGGAGTACGAGGCGCTCAAGGCGGAGGTCGACGGCCTCGACGCGGGCGACGCGGAGCTGGCCGAGCAGCACGACGCGGCGAAACGGCGGCTGGCCGAGGCGGAGACGGCCCTGACGGCGGCCCGGGACGCGGCCACCGCGGCCGAACGCCGGCGCGCCGCGACGCAGGCCCGCCACGAAACGCTGGCGCTGGGCCTCAGACGCAAGGACGGGACGGGGGCGCTGCTCGGGGCGAAGGACCGCATCACCGGTCTGCTGGGCCCGGCGGCCGAACTGCTCACGGTGACACCCGGCTACGAGGTGCCGCTCGCGGCCGCCCTCGGCGCCGCCGCCGACGCGATCGCCGTGACGACCCCGGCCTCCGCCGCCGACGCGCTCCGCCTGCTGCGCAAGCAGGACGCGGGACGGGCGGCACTCCTCCTCGCCGGGGCACCGGACGCGCCCCGAAGCGGCGCGGGGCAGGGGCCGACCGAGGCCCCGCCGCGGGGAGCGACCGGCCACGACGCACTCTCGGAGGGCGGGCGGCGCCTGGCCGCAGACCTCGTCCGCGGCCCCGACGACCTCATGCCCGCCGTCCGCCGCCTCCTGAGCGGCATCGTCGTCGTCGACACCCTGGAGGGCGCCGAGGAACTGGTCCACCGGCACCCGGAACTGACCGCCGTCACCGCCGAAGGCGACCTCCTGGGAGCCCACTTCGCCCACGGCGGCTCCGCCGGCGCGCCCAGCCTCCTCGAAGTCCAGGCCTCCGTGGACGAGGCCGCCGGCGAACTGGAAGAGCTGGCGGTTCGCTGCGAGGAGCTGACCGAGGCGCAGCGGGCGGCCCAGGAAGCCCGCAAGGCGTGCACCGCGCTCGTCGAGGAGCTGGGGGAGCGGCGCCGGGCCGGCGACCGGGAGAAGTCGGCCGTGGCCCAGCAGCTCGGGCGGCTCGCGGGTCAGGCGCGTGGTGCCGCCGGCGAGGCCGAGCGGTCCACGGCGGCGGCGGCGCGGGCACAGGAAGCGCTCGACAGGGCCGTGGAGGAGGCCGAGGAGCTGGCCGAACGGCTGGCCGTCGCCGAGGAGATGCCGGCCGAGGAGGAGCCCGACACGTCCGTGCGGGACCGGCTCGCCGCCGACGGGGCGAACGCGCGGCAGACCGAGATGGAGGCGCGGCTCCAGGTCCGTACGCACGAGGAACGGGTCAAGGGTCTGGCCGGCCGGGCCGATGCGCTGGACCGGGCCGCGCGGGCGGAACGTGAGGCACGCGCGCGTGCGGAGCAGCGGCGGGCCCGGCTGCGGCACGAGGCGGCCGTCGCCGAGGCCGTCGCCTCCGGCGCGCGGCAGCTGCTCGCACACGTCGAGGTGTCCCTCGGGCGGGCCGAGGCGGAACGCGCCGCCGCCGAGGCCGCCAAGGCACGGCGCGAACAGGAGCTGGCCGCCGCCCGCACCTCCGGGCGTGACCTCAAGGCCGAACTGGACAAGCTGACGGACTCGGTGCACCGGGGCGAGGTGCTCGGCGCCGAGAAGCGGATGCGGATCGAGCAGCTGGAGACCAAGGCGCTGGAGGAGCTGGGGGTGGAGCCCGCCGGGCTCGTCTCCGAGTACGGCCCCCACCAGCTGGTGCCGCCCTCGCTGCCCGCCGAGGGTGAGGTGCTGCCGGAGGACCCCGAGCATCCGCGCAACCAGCCCGTGCCGTTCCGGCGCGCCGAGCAGGAGAAGCGGCTGAAGGCTGCCGAGCGCGCATACCAGCAGCTCGGCAAGGTGAACCCGCTCGCGCTGGAGGAGTTCGCCGCGCTGGAGGAGCGCCACAAGTTCCTCAGCGAGCAGCTGGAGGACCTGAAGAAGACCCGTGCCGACCTCCTTCAGGTGGTGAAGGAGGTCGACGAGCGGGTCGAGCAGGTCTTCACCGAGGCGTTCCGGGACACGGCCCGGGAGTTCGAAGGCGTGTTCAGCCGGCTCTTCCCGGGCGGGGAGGGGCGGCTCATCCTGACCGACCCCGACAACATGCTCACGACGGGCGTGGACGTGGAGGCCCGGCCGCCGGGGAAGAAGGTCAAGCGGCTCAGTCTGCTCTCCGGCGGTGAGCGGTCGCTGACGGCCGTCGCCATGCTGGTGTCGATCTTCAAGGCCCGGCCCAGCCCGTTCTACGTCATGGACGAGGTCGAGGCCGCCCTCGACGACACCAACCTGCAGCGGCTGATCCGCATCATGCAGGAGCTGCAGGAGTCGTCGCAGCTGATCGTGATCACCCACCAGAAGCGGACCATGGAGGTCGCCGACGCGCTCTACGGCGTGTCCATGCAGGGCGACGGCGTCTCCAAGGTGATCAGCCAGCGGTTGCGCTAGCCGTCTTCACATCTTCAACTCTTGAACACACTCTCCTTACTCGTGCCTGGTTTCTCACATCACTCTGCCTGGTGATTTCGAAACTTGAAGGCATAAGGTCTTCAACGTTGTTCTTGCCTTCAGGCAGCGTTGCCGGTGGCCTTAGGAGTTGAACGTGACCAGCACAGCGCAGGCACACAAGTCAGGAGCCGGGACGGCTCACCCCGATCACCTCGGGCACGTCATCTTCATCGCGGCGGCCGCGGCGATGGGCGGTTTCCTCTTCGGCTACGACAGCTCCGTGATCAACGGCGCCGTCGAGGCCATCCGGGACCGCTACGACATCGGCTCCGCGGCCCTCGCCCAGGTCATCGCCATCGCCCTGATCGGCTGCGCGATCGGCGCCGCGACCGCGGGCCGGATCGCCGACCGCATCGGCCGCATCCGGGTCATGCAGATCGCCGCCGCGCTGTTCACGGTCAGCGCCGTGGGTTCGGCCCTGCCGTTCTCCCTGTGGGACTTCGCCCTCTGGCGCGTCGTCGGCGGCTTCGCCATCGGCATGGCCTCGGTCATCGGCCCCGCCTACATCGCCGAGGTCGCCCCGCCCGCCTACCGCGGCCGCCTCGGCTCCTTCCAGCAGGCCGCGATCGTCATCGGCATCGCGATCTCGCAGCTGGTCAACTGGGGTCTGCTCAACGCCGCCGGCGGTGACCAGCGCGGCAGCCTGATGGGTCTGGAGGCCTGGCAGGTCATGCTCGGCGTCATGGTCGTCCCGGCCGTGCTCTACGGACTGCTCTCCTTCGCCATACCCGAGTCCCCGCGCTTCCTGATCTCCGCCGGCAGGCGCGAGCGCGCCCGCGAGATCCTCGCCGAGGTCGAGGGCGACAGCGCCGACCTGGACGCCCGGGTCACCCAGATCGAGCACGCCATGAACAGCGAGCACAAGTCCACCTTCAAGGACCTGCTCGGCGGCGGCTTCCTCTTCAGGCCGATCGTCTGGGTCGGCATCGGCCTCTCGGTCTTCCAGCAGTTCGTCGGCATCAATGTCGCGTTCTACTACTCCTCGACCCTGTGGCAGTCGGTCGGCGTCGACCCGACGGAGTCGTTCTTCTACTCCTTCACCACCTCGATCATCAACATCGTCGGCACCGTGATCGCGATGATCTTCGTGGACCGCGTCGGCCGCCGCCCGCTCGCCATCATCGGCTCGGCCGGCATGGTGGTCGGTCTCGCCCTGGAGGCCTGGGCGTTCTCCTTCGACCTCGTCGACGGCAAGCTGCCGGCCGCGCAGGGCTGGACCGCCCTGATCGCCGCACACGTCTTCGTCCTCTTCTTCGCCCTGTCCTGGGGCGTGGTCGTCTGGGTCATGCTCGGCGAGATGTTCCCGAACAGGATCCGCGCCGCCGCCCTGGGCGTGGCCGCCTCCGCGCAGTGGATCGCCAACTGGGCCATCACCGCGAGCTTCCCGTCGCTGGCCGACTGGAACCTCTCGATCACCTACGTGATCTACACGGTCTTCGCCGCGCTCTCGATCCCGTTCGTCCTGAAGTACGTCAAGGAGACGAAGGGCAAGGCGCTGGAGGAGATGGGCTGACGGCCGCCGCGAGAACCCGCCCCCACGAGCCCGGGGAGAAGGGCCCAGACCCCGCTGCCCCTCTCCCCGCACCTGTCGCCGCCCCCGGCCCGGCCACCCCGGACCGGGGGCGGCGGCGTCCTGTGCGCCGGTCACCAGATGACGACGCCGGCCCCGAGGTCCCGGGCGCGCAGAGCGGTCGCCTCGATATTGTCCAGCCGGAGCTCGATCCCGCTCTCGTGCTCGACGAGTTCCCGGGGGCGCCGGGTGGTGGCGGCGATCAGCTCGAGGTTCGCCCGCAGCAGCGCGACCTCGTCCAGGAGGTCCGCCACCTCGTCCGCCTCGACGTACAGGTCGCTCTCGGCCAGCACGGGCAGGAACCGGGCGCCCAGCGAGCGCACCGCCTCGGAGCCCCATACCGTTTCCCGCCATACCTCGAACCCGGCGGAGTCGTTGCAGCCCTCCGGGACGTCGAGGACCTGCCACTGCCCGTTCGCGTCACGCACGAACACATCCACGCACAGACTCACGGGCCCAGTGGACCACCGCATCGGCACACCGCACAGCTCAATTCCCCAACGCCGGCAGCACCTCCTCCACGAACAGCCGCAGGCTCCGCCATCCCTCCTCCACCGGCATTCCGCCCGCGAGCGGATGCAGGACGAGATTGTCGAGACCCTGAGCCACACACTCCTCGGGCGTCAGGATCCGGTACACGCCCTCGTCGCGGAGCTCCCCGACCGTCGCCGCCCCCGACCGCACCGCCGAGCGGATGTCACCGGACTGCCAGGAGGCGTACGTCCGCGCCTCGTGCAGGAAGTGCTCGCCGTACCGCTCCCACGCCCGGTCCGGGTCCTCGGCGATGTGCAGCAGCGGCGTCTCGGCGCCCGGCATCAGCGTCCACCCCTCCGTGCCGTACTCGACCAGCCGCTCCTTGTAGTACGCCTCCAGCTCCGGCAGATGCGCGCTGGGGAAGAACGGCAGCCCCAGCCGGGCGGCCCGGCGGGCGGCGGCCTTCGACGAGCCGCCCACCAGCAGCAGGGGGTGCGGAGCGGTCCCCGGCCGCGGGGTGACCCGTACCGTGCGCCCCTGGTACTCGAACTCCTCGCCGGTCCACGCCTTCAGCACGGTCTCCAGCAAGGCGTCCTGAAGCCGGCCCCGGCGCTTCCAGTCCACGCCGGCCCGGGCGTACTCCTCGGGCCGGTACCCGATCCCCGCGACCGTCACCAGCCGGCCGCCGCTCAGCAGATCCAGCACGGCGATGTCCTCGGCCAGCCGCAGCGGGTCGTACAGCGGGCCGATCACCGCGGAGACGGTGACCGCCAGCCGCCGGGTCGCCCCCAGCACCGCGCCCGCGAAGACGAACGGCGACGGCAGCCAGTTGTTCTCGACCCCGTGATGCTCCTCGGTCTGCACGGTGGTCACTCCGTGCTCGTCGGCGTAGGCGGCCATCTCCAGCGCGGCCCGGTAGCGGGCGCCCAGCTCGGCGGGGGAGGCGCCGGGCGCGACGAGGTTGAAACGGACGACGGTGACGGGCATGGGACCCCCTTCGGCGGATGTGGGGGGACCGTAGCTGACGTTCCGTCAGGTAACCAGGGGTGTGAGGTGCGGACCACCGGGCCTGCGCCTCTGCGGAACACACCCGCCCCGGGGAGCCGGGCCACCGCGCGGGGCGGGATGGATACTGGTCGAGTTATGGAAACCGTCATCCTTGCTGTAGTCATCGCCGTGGTCGTGCTCGCGGTGCTCGGCGGGCTCGTCGTCGGCAGCCGGCGCAAGAAGCCGCTGCCCCCGCCGCCCCCCGCCGCGCCCGACATCACCGCGCCTCCGGCCGAGCCGCACGTCGGCGACGAGGCCGAGACGCCGCGCGACGAACCGCGCCGCACGATCGAGGAGGTGGACCTTCCCGACGGCGGCCAGACCGGCGTCGCCGTCGAGGAGCCGCCTGTCGTCGAGGCTCCGGAGATCGAGGTCCCCGAGCCCACCGCGGGGCGTCTCGTACGCCTGCGCGCCCGTCTGTCCCGCTCCCAGAACGCCCTCGGCAAGGGGCTGCTCACGCTGCTCTCGCGCGAGCACCTCGACGACGACACCTGGGAGGAGATCGAGGACACCCTGCTCACCGCCGACGTCGGTGTGATGCCCACCCAGGAGCTGGTCGAGCGGCTGCGCGAACGGGTCAAGGTGCTCGGCACCCGCACCCCCGCGGAGCTGCGCACCCTGCTGCGCGAGGAGCTGCTGAAGCTGGTCGGCACCGAGGCCGACCGCGCGGTGCGGACCGAGCCCGAGGGCCGCAAGCCCGGGATCGTGATGGTCGTCGGCGTCAACGGCACGGGCAAGACCACCACCACCGGCAAGCTCGCGCGCGTGCTCGTGGCCGACGGCCGGACCGTCGTGCTCGGCGCCGCCGACACCTTCCGGGCCGCCGCCGCCGACCAGCTGCAGACCTGGGGCGAGCGGGTCGGCGCCCACACCGTGCGCGGTCCGGAGGCCGGCGACCCCGCCTCCGTCGCCTTCGACGCGGTGAAGGAGGGCAAGGAGATGGGGGTCGACGTCGTCCTCATCGACACCGCCGGGCGGCTGCACACCAAGACCGGGCTCATGGACGAACTCGGCAAGGTCAAGCGGGTCGTGGAGAAGCACGCCCCGCTCGACGAGGTGCTGCTCGTCCTCGACGCGACGACCGGGCAGAACGGGCTGGTCCAGGCCCGGGTCTTCGCCGAGGTCGTCGACATCACCGGCATCGTGCTCACCAAGCTCGACGGCACCGCCAAGGGCGGCATCGTCGTCGCGGTCCAGCGGGAGCTGGGCGTCCCGGTCAAGCTCGTCGGGCTCGGCGAGGGCGCGGACGACCTGGCGCCGTTCGAGCCGGAGGCGTTCGTGGACGCCCTTATCGGGGAATGAGACCCGACACCAGGACTGGTATGCACGCGGAAGCGCCCGTCCCCGGACCACCGGGAGCGGGCGCTTCGCCGTACACGAAGGCCTAGTAGGGCCGCCCTAGGCGCGCGACCGGTGCGCCACGTATGCCAGGGTTCCCAGCAGCAGCCGTGCCTCGGGGGGCCGGGTCGCCGAGTCCAGGGCCGGGGGGCGCAGCCAGTGCACCGGGCCGAGGCCGCCGCGGTCGGAGGGCGGCGCGGTGATGTACGTACCCGGACCGAGGCCGCGCAGGTCGAGCGCGGCCGGGTCGTCCCAGCCCATGCGGTAGAGCAGGCCGGTCAGCTCGGCGGCGGCGCCGGGGGCGACGAAGAACTGGGTGCGGCCCTCGGGGGTGGCGGTGACCGGGCCGAGCGGGAGGCCCATGCGCTCCAGCCGGACCAGGGCACGGCGGCCGGCGGGTCCGGCCACCTCGATCACGTCGAACGCCCGGCCGACGGGCAGCAGCACCGCGGCGCCCGGGAACTCCGCCCAGGTCCGCGTCACGTCGTCGAGCGTCGCGCCGGCCGGCACGCGGGCGGCGAACTCCAGCGGGTGCGCGCCGGGTTCACGGCAGGTGCCGCGGCCGCAGGAGCAGACGCCGGCCGCGGCCCGGGCGCCGGGAACGACGTCCCAGCCCCACAGACCCGTGAACTCGGCGACGGCGGTGCACTCGGACGAGCGACCGCGCCTGCGCGCGCCGGAGCGGATCTCGCGAATGCCGCCGATCGTGAAGCCCATGCCCCCTCCAACGGGTTCGACGCGCCGGTGGTTACGTAACGGACGCATGTCGTAACTCTGCGTGCTTGCGCCGTCCGTCGGCCGCCCCTTCCGGGCGGCGTTCGGAAGCGCGCCGGGTGGTGTGTTCGACTGTGCGCGCCCCTGAGTGCTCCGCTCCGCTCACTTCCGGCCGCGCTGTGTCAAGTGAATCGCGTACCGGCCATCGCGAGTTCATTCGAAGGGGTGGCGAATGGTGGCGTTTCCGGGATCGCCGTGGCTGGACGCGTGATCGTGGGATTACGTTGAGTGTGCGGATCCCGGAGGCACATGCCGGATCGGGTATGCCGGAGGCAAGTCGACTCTCTGTTCGAAGGGTGGCAACTACCGGACGAGGAGCCGTATTTACCGGCATTCTGATAAGGCTTGGCGCACTAGGTGACAAGTGGTCCAAGGGATGGGGGCGTTCCAGTGAGCGGCAACGGCGGTGGCGGGAACAACGCTGCGAGCGGGGACAAGCGCCCGAACGAGCTGCTCACTTCGTGGTTCGTGCGCAGCGGCTGGTCCAAGGGCGAGCTCGCCCGCCAAGTCAACCGCCGGGCCCGCCAGTTGGGCGCCAACCACATCTCCACGGACACCTCGCGGGTGCGCCGCTGGCTGGACGGCGAGAACCCCCGCGAGCCCATCCCCAGGATCCTGTCGGAGCTGTTCTCCGAGCGGTTCGGCTGCGTGGTCTCCGTCGAGGACCTCGGTCTGCGCGCCGCGCGCCAGGCACCCTCCGCGACCGGAGTCGACCTGCCGTGGACGGGCCCGCAGACGGTGGCCCAGCTCAGCGAGTTCTCGCGCAGTGACCTGATGCTGGCGCGGCGCGGCTTCCTCGGGACCTCGCTGGCCCTGTCGGCGGGCCCGACCCTGATCGAGCCCATGCAGCGCTGGCTGGTCCCCTCGCCGCCCGCTCCGCTCCGCGAGCCGGAGTCCGTCCCCACCACCCGGGCCCGCGGCCGCCTGTCCAGGCCCGAGCTCGACCTCCTGGAGTCCACCACCGTGATGTTCCGGCAGTGGGACGCCCAGTGCGGCGGCGGACTGCGCCGCAAGGCCGTGGTCGGCCAGCTCCACGAGGTGACGGACCTCCTCCAGGAGCCCCAGCCCGAGGCCACCTCGAAGAAACTGTTCAAGGTCGCCGCCGAGCTGGCGGAGCTCGCCGGCTGGATGTCGTACGACGTGGGGCTCCAGCCGACCGCCCAGAAGTACTTCGTCCTCGCCCTGCACGCCGCCAAGGAGGCCGGTGACCGGCCGCTCGGCTCGTACGTCCTCTCCAGCATGAGCCGCCAGATGATCCACCTCGGGCGGCCCGACGACGCTCTGGAGCTGATCCACCTCGCTCAGTACGGCAGCCGGGACTGCGCGAGCCCGCGCACCCAGTCCATGCTGTATGCGATGGAGGCCCGCGCCTACGCCAACATGGGTCAGCCCGGGAAGTGCAAGCGGGCCGTCCGGATGGCCGAGGACACCTTCGCCGACGCCGACGAATGGGACGAGCCCGACCCCGACTGGATCCGCTTCTTCTCCGAGGCCGAGCTGTACGGCGAGAACAGCCACTCCTTCCGTGATCTCGCCTATGTCGCCGGCCGCAGCCCCACCTACGCCTCGCTCGCCGAGCCCCTGATGCGGAAGGCCGTCCGGCTGTTCTCGGACGACGGCGACCATCAGCGGTCGTACGTGCTCAACCTGATCGGCATGGCCACCGTCCACCTGCTGCAGCGGGAGCCCGGGCAGAGTGCCGTCCTGGCCACACAGGCGATGAAGGAGGCGAAGAAGGTGCGCTCCGAGCGCGTCAACACTCGTATCCGAAAGACGGTCGACAGCGCCGTACGCGACTTCGGGGATCTCTCCGAGGTCGTGGACCTGACGGAGCGGCTCACGATCGAGCTGCCGGAGACCGCCGAGGCCGTCTGACCCACCGCCCGGCAGAGCAAAACCCTTGAACCCCGGCCGCGGCCGGCCTTCCCGAAGTGCCCGACTCGGCTCCCCCATGCCAGGTCATCGGAAGGCCGTCCGCGGCCGGTTTTGCTTCCCCCGGTGAAGGTTGCGCCACGATAACGATCCACTCGAAGAACATCAGTCAGTTCACCCAGGCGTAACGCAGAAGGCGCCTTCGTCACGGCGGCGAAACAACGAGGGGCTTCCACCGAAACCGCGCTGCGTCAATCTCATGGCGCATAACCGGCCCACCCCTCACCACCCCCGCCTCTGGCTTCGCCCGCACGGGGCCGTACCTATCGACGAGGAGACGCCGATGGCACCAGCCATCACGCTTGCCGCAGACAAGCTGTCTGCCGCCAACACAGGCTTCATGCTCATCTGTTCCGCCCTGGTGCTGATCATGACCCCGGGCCTCGCCTTCTTCTACGGAGGCATGGTCCGCGTCAAGAGCACCCTCAACATGCTGATGATGAGCTTCATCAGCATGGGCATCGTGACCATCCTGTGGGTGCTCTACGGCTTCTCCATGGCGTTCGGCACGGACCACGGCTCGCTCATCGGCTGGGAGTCCGACTTCGTCGGATGGACCGGTATCGACAAGGCCGACATCTGGTCCGGGTACACGATCCCGGTCTTCGTCTTCGCCGTCTTCCAGATGATGTTCGCGATCATCACGCCCGCCCTGATCAGCGGTGCGATCGCCGACCGGGTGAAGTTCACCGCCTGGTCGATCTTCCTCGTGCTGTGGGCGACGCTCGTGTACTTCCCGGTCGCCCACTGGGTCTGGGGCACCGGCGGCTGGGCCTTCGAGCTCGGCGTGATCGACTTCGCCGGTGGTACGGCCGTCCACATCAACGCGGGTGCCGCGGCACTCGGCGTGATCCTGGTCATCGGCAAGCGCGTCGGCTTCAAGAAGGACCCGATGCGCCCGCACAGCCTCCCGCTGGTCATGCTCGGCGCCGGTCTGCTGTGGTTCGGCTGGTTCGGCTTCAACGCCGGCTCGTGGCTCGGCAACGACGACGGCGTCGGCCCGCTGATGTTCGTCAACACGCAGATCGCCACCGCCGCCGCCATGATCGCCTGGCTCGCCTACGAGAAGATCCGCCACGGCGCGTTCACCACGCTGGGCGCCGCCTCCGGTGCGGTCGCCGGTCTGGTCGCCATCACCCCGTCGGGTGGCGCGGTCTCCCCGATGGGCGCCATCGCGGTCGGCGTCATCGCCGGTGTCGCCTGTGCCGCGGCCGTCGGCCTGAAGTACAAGTTCGGCTACGACGACTCGCTGGACGTCGTCGGTGTCCACATGGTCGGCGGTGTCGTCGGCTCCCTGCTGATCGGCCTCTTCGCCAGCGGCAAGGGCCAGTCCGACGTCGAGGGCCTCTTCTACGGCGGCGGCATGGACCAGTTCTGGAAGCAGTGCGCCGGCGTCTTCGCCGTCCTCGGCTACTCCCTGGTCGTCTCCGCGGTCCTCGCCTTCCTCCTCGACAAGACCATCGGTATGCGGGTCAGTGAGGACGAGGAGGTCTCCGGCATCGACCAGGCCGAGCACGCCGAGACCGCGTACGACTTCAGCGGCGCCGGTGGTGGTGCCGCCCGCAGCGCCGTGCCCGCCGGTGTCGGTGCCGACAGCAAGAAGGTGGACGCATGAAGCTCATCACCGCCGTCGTCAAGCCCCACCGGCTCGACGAGATCAAGGAGGCCCTGCAGGCCTTCGGCGTCCACGGTCTGACGGTCACCGAGGCGAGCGGCTACGGTCGTCAGCGGGGACACACCGAGGTCTACCGCGGTGCCGAGTACACCGTGGACCTCGTCCCCAAGATCCGCATCGAGGTGCTGGCCGAGGACGACGACGCCGAGCAGCTGATCGACGTCATCGTCAAGGCGGCCCGCACCGGCAAGATCGGTGACGGCAAGGTCTGGTCCCTCCCGGTCGAGACGGCCGTACGGGTCCGCACCGGCGAGCGCGGCCCGGACGCGCTCTGACCGCAGAACAGAACAGGAGTCGCTGGGTGTCGAGCACGGACGTGCGAAAAGAAGCAGAGGACTCGGGACCCAGCGGCTATGCGGCGGCCCGGCTGCGCCTCCTCACCGAGGAGGCGCAGTCCGGGCCGCCGCGCCGTGCGGCCCTCTCCGCGCTGACCGACGAATGGCTGGCGGGCCTGTTCACCGCGGGCGCCGAGGACCTCAGAGGCGTCTCGCTGGTCGCCGTCGGCGGCTACGGCCGCGGCGAGCTGTCCCCGCGCAGCGACCTCGACCTGCTGCTCCTGCACGAGGGCGGTGACGCCAAGGCGGTCGCCGCCCTCGCCGACCGCCTCTGGTACCCCGTCTGGGACCTGGGCCTCGCCCTCGACCACTCGGTCCGCACCCCCGCGGAGGCCCGCAGGACCGCCGGCGAGGACCTCAAGGTCCAGCTCGGTCTGCTGGACGCCCGGCACCTCGCCGGCGACCTCGGTCTGACCGCCGGACTGCGGACCGCCGTCCTCGCCGACTGGCGCAACCAGGCGCCCAAGCGGCTGCCCGAACTCCAGGAACTGTGCGCCGAGCGCGCCGAGCGCCAGGGCGAACTGCAGTTCCTGCTGGAACCGGACCTGAAGGAGGCCCGGGGCGGGCTGCGGGACGCCACCGCGCTGCGCGCCGTGGCCGCCTCCTGGCTGGCCGACGCGCCGCGCGAGGGCCTCGACGACGCCCGGCGCCGGCTCCTCGACGTCCGGGACGCCCTGCACCTGGCGACCGGCCGCGCCACCGACCGGCTCGCCCTCCAGGAGCAGGACCAGGTCGCGGCCGGGCTGGGCCTGCTCGACGCCGACACCCTGCTGCGGCAGGTGTACGAGGCGGCGCGGGTCATCTCGTACGCGAGCGATGTCACCTGGCGTGAAGTGGGGCGCGTGCTGCGCTCGCGCGCCGTGCGGCCCCGGCTGCGCGCCATGCTCGGAGGCGGCAAGCCCGCGCCCGAGCGGTCGCCGCTGGCCGAAGGGGTGGTGGAGCAGGACGGCGAGGTGGTGCTCGCCCGCGCCGCACGCCCCGAACGCGACCCCGTGCTCCCGCTGCGCGCCGCGGCCGCCGCGGCGCAGGCCGGCCTCCCGCTCTCCCTGCACGCCGTACGGCGCCTGGCGGCCATCGTGCGCCCGCTGCCCACGCCCTGGCCCGCCGAGGCCCGCGAACAGCTGGTCACCCTGCTCGGCTCCGGCCGGCCCACCATCGAGGTCTGGGAGGCGCTGGAGGCCGAGGGCCTGATCACCCAGCTGCTCCCCGACTGGGAGCGGGTGCGCTGCCGCCCGCAGCGCAACGCCGTGCACATCTGGACCGTCGACCGGCACCTGATCGAGACCGCCGTGCGCGCCTCGGAGTTCACCCGCCGGGTCAGCCGCCCCGACCTCCTCCTCGTCTCCGCGCTGCTGCACGACATCGGCAAGGGCTGGCCCGGCGACCACTCGGTGGCCGGCGAGATCATCGCCAAGGACGTCGCCGCCCGGATCGGATTCGACCGAGCGGACGTCGCCGTCCTCTCCACCCTCGTACGGCACCACCTGCTGCTCATCGAGACCGCCACCCGGCGCGACCTGGAGGACCCGGCCACCGTACGGTCGGTCGCCGAGGCGGTCGGCTCGCAGAGCACCCTGGAACTGCTGCACGCGCTCACCGAGGCCGACGCGCTGGCCACCGGTCCCGCCGCCTGGTCCTCCTGGCGGGGTTCGCTCGTGGCGGACCTGGTCAAGCGGGTCGCGGCGGTACTCGCCGGGGACGAGCCCGACGAGCCGGACGCCGCCGCGCCCACCGCCGAGCAGGAACGGCTCGCGATCGAGGCGGTCGCCACCGGCAGCCCCGTCCTCGCCCTGCGCGCCCAGACGGAACCCCCGACGGAGGAACAGCCGCCCGGCGATCCCGAGCCGCTCGGCGTGGAGCTGCTGATCGCCGTACCCGACCAGGCGGGCGTCCTGCCCGCGGTGGCCGGGGTGCTCGCCGTGCACCGGCTGACCGTGCGCACCGCCGAACTGCGCGCCCTGGACCTGCCGGACGGCGTCGAAGGCTCCGTCCTGCTGCTGAACTGGCGGGTCGCCGCCGAGTACGGCTCGCTGCCCCAGGCCGCCCGGCTGCGCGCCGACCTCGTCCGCGCCCTGGACGGCTCCCTGGACATCGGCGCCAGACTCGCGGAGCGGGACGCGGCCTACCCACGCCGGCGGGGCGTGGTCGCGCCCCCGCCGCGGGTGACGGTGGCCCCGGCGGCCTCCCGGCACGCCACGGTCATCGAGGTCCGCGCCCAGGACGCGCCGGGGCTGCTGTTCCGGATCGGGACGGCGCTGGAGGACGCGGGGGTGCTGGTGCGCAGCATGCACGTCTCCACGCTCGGCGCGAACGCCGTCGACGCCTTCTACGTCACAGGCGCGGAGGGCTCGCCGCTGCCCGTCGAAGAGGCGACGGCCGTGTCGCGCAAGCTGGAGGAGACCCTGAGGGGCTGAACCCGAGACGCCCGAGAGGGGCGAGGCCGGGTCGGATCGGACCGACCGTGACCCGGTCTTGTCCCGCCGGGATACCCTGGAAGACGCTCAGACCGCCCCCGACTCCGAGGACCGACGCCGCCGTGTTCGATACTCTCTCCGATCGCCTCTCAGCGACCTTCAAGAACCTGCGCGGCAAGGGACGGCTCTCCGAGGCGGACATCGACGCCACCGCGCGCGAGATCCGCATCGCCCTCCTCGAAGCCGACGTGGCCCTGCCGGTCGTCCGCACGTTCATCAAGAACGTCAAGGAACGCGCGCTCGGAGCCGACGTCTCGCGGGCGCTGAACCCCGCCCAGCAGGTCCTGAAGATCGTCAACGAGGAACTCGTCACCATCCTCGGCGGCGAGACCCGTCGGCTGCGCTTCGCCAAGCAGCCGCCCACCGTGATCATGCTCGCCGGTCTGCAGGGTGCCGGTAAGACCACCCTCGCGGGCAAGCTCGGCCGCTGGCTGAAGGAGCAGGGCCACTCGCCGCTGCTCGTCGCCTGTGACCTCCAGCGCCCCAACGCCGTCAACCAGCTCAGTGTCGTCGCCGACCGCGCGGGCGTGGCCGTCTACGCCCCCCAGCCCGGCAACGGCGTCGGTGATCCGGTCCAGGTCGCCAAGGACTCCATCGAGTTCGCGAAGTCCAAGGTCCACGACATCGTGATCGTGGACACCGCCGGCCGGCTGGGCATCGACGCCGAGCTGATGCAGCAGGCGGCCGACATCCGCGACGCCGTCTCGCCCGACGAGATCCTCTTCGTCGTCGACGCGATGATCGGCCAGGACGCCGTCAACACCGCCGAGGCCTTCCGCGACGGCGTCGGCTTCGACGGCGTGGTGCTCTCCAAGCTCGACGGCGACGCCCGTGGTGGCGCGGCCCTGTCGATCCGCCAGATCACCGGCAAGCCGATCATGTTCGCGTCGAACGGCGAGAAGCTCGACGACTTCGACGCGTTCCACCCTGACCGGATGGCCTCCCGCATCCTCGACATGGGTGACCTGCTCACCCTGATCGAGCAGGCGGAGAAGACGTTCAGCCAGGAAGAGGCCCAGAAGATGGCCTCCAAGCTGGCGTCCAAGAAGGGCCAGGACTTCACCCTGGACGACTTCCTGGCCCAGATGGAGCAGGTCAGGAAGATGGGCAGCATCTCCAAGCTGCTCGGCATGCTGCCCGGCATGGGGCAGATCAAGGACCAGATCAACAACCTCGACGAGCGTGACGTCGACCGTATGGCCGCGATCATCAAGTCGATGACCCCGGGCGAACGCCAGGACCCGACGATCATCAACGGCTCGCGCCGTGCCCGTATCGCCAAGGGTTCCGGCGCCGAGGTCAGCGCGGTGAAGGGGCTGGTCGAGCGGTTCTTCGAGGCCCGCAAGATGATGTCCCGCATGGCCCAGGGCGGCGGCATGCCCGGCATGCCGGGGATCCCGGGCATGGGCGGCGGCCCCGGCCGGCAGAGGAAGCAGCCCAAGCAGGCCAAGGGCAAGCAGCGCTCCGGCAACCCGATGAAGCGCAAGCAGCAGGAGGAGGAGGCGGCCCGCCGCCGCGAGGCGGGCGCCCAGGGCGGCGGCGCGTTCGGGTTGCCGCAGCAGGGCGGCCAGGACTTCGAGCTGCCGGACGAGTTCAAGAAGTTCATGGGCTGAGCCCGTAGGACCCTTGAGGACCCGGAGGGCGTTCTCCCGTGCGGGAGGGCGCCCTCAGCGTGTGCCGAGGGCCGCCCTCTGCCGTAACGTCCAGATATGAGCAATGCCGGTCCGGCGCGCAAGGCACCCGACCAGCCGTGGCGTACCGAGGGCACCCCGGACGAGGCGCCACGGCCCCCCGGCGGCAGGAGGACGCGGGGCCGCTGGTGGGGGCTGGCCGTCACCGCGGTGATCGTCTTCCTTGTGGTGTACGTCGGGCTCAACTACCTCGGCGGGGGCGATGAGCCGACGATCTCCTACACGGAGTTCAGCAGACAGGTCGACGCGGGCAACGTCGACAAGATCTACTCCAAGGGCGACGCGATCCAGGGCCAGCTCAAGCAGGCCCGGGACGACCCGGACGGCGGCGGCGACTACACCAAGTTCAAGACCCAGCGGCCGGCCTTCGCCGACGACAGGCTGTGGCAGGAGCTGAGCAGCCACGACGTCACGGTGACCGCACGGCCGGTGGTGCAGCAGCGCAGTCTGGTGTCCAACCTGCTGCTCTCACTGGTGCCGATCGTGCTCCTGGTCGCCGTGTGGATCTTCTTCGCCCGGCGGTTCGGCGCTGCGGGCGGCGTCGGCGGCATGCTCGGCCGCAAGGCGCCGCCCAAACCGGTGGGCCTGCGGCCCGGCACCCAGCGCACCACGTTCGCCGACGTGGCCGGCATCGACGAGGTCAAGGGCGAGCTGGACGACGTCGTCGACTTCCTGGAACACCCGGACGTCTACCGGAGGATGGGCGCGAAGATGCCCCGCGGCGTGCTGCTCGCCGGCTCGCCCGGAACCGGCAAGACCCTGCTGGCGCGCGCGGTCGCGGGCGAGGCGGGCGTGCCCTTCTTCTCCGCCTCCGCGTCCGAGTTCATCGAGATGATCGTCGGCGTCGGCGCGTCCCGGGTGCGCGAGCTGTTCGCGGAGGCCCGCAAGGTGGCGCCGTCGATCATCTTCATCGACGAGATCGACACCATCGGACGGATCCGCAGCGCAGGCGCCTCGGTGGGCGGTCACGACGAGCGCGAGCAGACGCTGAACCAGATCCTCACCGAGATGGACGGCTTCTCGGGGTCCGAGGGCGTCGTCGTCATCGCGGCGACCAACCGCGCCGACATCCTGGACCCGGCGCTGACCCGGCCCGGCCGCTTCGACCGGGTGGTCAGCGTCTCCCCGCCGGACCGCGCCGGGCGGGAGGCCATCCTCGCCATCCACACCCGCGAGATCCCGCTCGCGGGTGACGTGGACCTGGCCCGGGTGGCGCGGACGACCCCGGGCATGACCGGGGCGGATCTGGCCAATCTCGCCAACGAGGCCGCGCTCCTCGCCGTGAAGCGGAAACAGGAGCAGGTGACGCAGTCCGACCTGTCCGAGGCCCTGGAGAAAGTGCAGCTCGGGGCCGAACGGACGCTGGTCATGCCCGAGGAGGACCGCCGCCGTACGGCGTACCACGAGAGCGGCCACGCCCTCCTCGGCATGCTGCAGCCGGGCGCCGACCCGGTCCGCAAGGTGACCATCGTGCCGCGCGGCCGCGCGCTCGGCGTGACCATGTCGACCCCGGAGGTGGAGCGGTACGCGCACTCCGAGGTGTACCTGCGCGGCCGGATCATCGGCGCCCTCGGCGGGATGGCGGCCGAGCAGGTGGTCTACGGGGTCGTCACGACCGGCGCGGAGAACGACCTCGAACAGGTCACCAACATCGCGCGCGGGATGGTCGCGCGCTGGGGGATGAGCGAGCGGGTCGGCCGGCTCTCCGCCCTGCCGAGCGACGCCCAGCAGGCCTACGGCCTCGCCGCCGCCCCGGCGACCCTCGACGTCATCGACCACGAGATGCGCCGGATCGTCGACGAGTGCTACATCGAGGCGTGCCAGAAGCTGCGCGACGAGCGCGACCGGCTCGACGCCCTCGCCGAGGCGCTGCTCGAGCACGAGACGCTGGAGGAGGCGGACGCCTACCGCATCGCGGGGGTCGCCCGGATCCGCAAGGACGAAGGGTGACCGTCCGGAACCGGCGTCAGGGCGTCCGGGCGATCAGGTACCGGAACACGTTCGGCATCCACACCGTGCCGTCCCGCCGCCGGTAGGGGTGCAGCGCCTCGGCCAGCTCCTTGGCCACCTGCTCCTGGTCCGTGGCCGCGACCGCCGCGTCGAACAGACCCGTGGACAGCAGGCCCTTGAGGGCGCTGTCCACCCCGGCGTACCCGAACGGGCAGGCCACCCGCCCAGACCCGTCGGGCCGCAGCCCGGCCCGCTGGGCGGCCTCCTCCAGATCGTCCCGCAGCGCGTGCCGCAACCGGCCCGCGCCCCGCGGCCGGCCGTCCGCTCCGCCGGTACGGGCCACGGCCTCCGGTCCCGCGACGGCCCGTACGACGGCCGACGTCGCGCAGCGCTCCGGCGGACCCCAGCCGACGAGCACCACCGGCGCGCCCCGTTCGGTGAGCGGGACCGCGGACGTGAGGAGGTCGGCCAGGGCCTCCGCGTCACCCGCGCGGAAGCCGATCGGTTCGAAGGCGGTCACCAGGTTGTACGCGGGCGCCGTCACGCCGGCGGTGTCCCCGGGCACCGCGTCGGTCAGCCGGACGTCCCCACGCACGCGTGCCTCCCGCTCCCCGGACTCCAGCCGCTCGCGCGCGAGGGCCAGCCGCTGCGGGGAGGCGGACTCGACTCCGGTGAGGGCCGCGCCTCTCGAGGCGGCCAGCACCAGGGCGAGCCCGGAGCCGCAGCCGAGGCCGAGGAGCCTGGTGCGGGGGCCCACTTCCAGTCGCTCGTGGACGGCCTCGTAGAGCGGGACCAGCATCCGCTCCTGGATCTCGGACCAGTCACGCGCGCGTGCACCCGGATCTGTGCGGGGCACCGGCCCCGCGTGAGGAAGGTGCTGCCGCACGAGCACAGGTGTCATGAACAAGCGCCCCAATCCGCCGAGAGTTTGCCGCTGTACCGATCAGATGGCCCCCGTGCAGTGCGCGCGCACTTCCCCCGTATGCCAGGTAACTCCCCTGCCGCGGTCGCGTCCAGGGGTCTCGGGTCCTCGCTTGTGGACTGACTGTGCCAGTGGCGAGAATTCACATTCCGGCAACGTGACCGTACGGTGGCCGGTCGCGGAGGGACGGGCCGGTGCCGGACGGCGGGGGCGCACCGGGTAACGTCGCGGTCGTCGCGCGCGCTCACCGAGAGAGAGCCCTCCGGCCGGAGCCGGTCCCTTCACGGCGGGCAGAGCGACCGAAACGCCCCTTGCGCCCCGACGCACACCGGCTCCCCGGCGCGCGGACAGGATCTACGCGCCGGGGCGTAGAGCGAACTACGCACCACCTTGGTATGAGCTGTGAGGCTTCTCCGCAGATCAGCGCACCCGCCCTCGTCAGGACGCATCAGCGGCAACTGACGGGTACGTGCAAATTATTTGGGATGCCCCGGAATAGGAACACAGCGGCACCCCCGCTCGTTGTCATTACGTGAGCACGACACAGACACCACCTGTTCTCGCCGCAGAGCTGGCACAGGCGTGGGCCGACATTCAGCGGTACCACCCCGAACTGCCGGACCTTGCCGCGCCAGAGTCCCTGATCGGGGAGTCGTCGTCCGCCTGCGGTCACGAGCTCTCCTTCGAGCGACTGCTCCATGAGGCAGTCCATGGCGTCGCCGCCGCCCGCGGCGTCCGCGACACCTCCCGCGCCGGCCGCTACCACAACCGCAGATTCCTCGCGATCGCCGAGGAACTGGGCCTGGACCACCCCGAGGAGCCGCACCCCAGCAGCGGCTTCTCGCTGGTCACGCTCAACCCCGAGGCGAAACGCCGCTACCGCCCGACGATCGAGCGCCTGCAGCGGGCCCTCAAGGCCCACCTGGCCGCCACCTCCGCCGACAACACCACCCGCACCTTCCGGGGCCCCGCCGCGCGCCACGGCTCCTCCGGGGGCGGCGTCCGCGTGAAGGCCGTCTGCGACTGCGGTCGCAACGTCCGGGTGGTGCCGTCGGTCCTGGCCCAGGCGCCGATCGTGTGCGGAGGCTGCGGCAAGCCGTTCCGCATCCCGGAGATCGCGGGCGCGGCATAGCCGGACGGCACACCGCCGACGACACGCACCGGCATCTCGTGGCTGCCGGTTCACTGCGGTGCGGGGCCCCACCCCCGCACCGCCGGGAGTTCCTCAAGCCTGCCCGCGCGGCCCTGCGGCCGGGGCGACCCGCGGGGTGTGGCACAATGGCAAGCTGTACTCGACAGTCGCACAGGACCCCTCTCTCCTCCGGCTGACGCGTCCATCGGGCACTCGGGTACCGCAACCCCACGCGGCAGCCTCGCCGTGCCCAATCACGTCAAAACCAGGAGAACCCACTCCCGTGGCAGTCAAGATCAAGCTGAAGCGTCTGGGCAAGATCCGTTCGCCTCACTACCGCATCGTCGTCGCCGACTCCCGTACCCGTCGCGACGGTCGTGCGATCGAGGAGATCGGCAAGTACCACCCGACCTACCACCCGTCGGTCATCGAGGTGGACGCCGACCGCGTGGCGTACTGGCTGGGTGTCGGCGCGCAGCCGACCGAGCCCGTGCTCGCCATCCTGAAGAAGACCGGCGACTGGCAGAAGTTCAAGGGCGAGCCCGCCCCGGCTCCGCTGCTCGTCGCCGAGCCGAAGAAGGCGCGCCCGTCGTTCGAGGCCCTCGGTGGCGACGACGAGGGCAAGGGTGAGGCGATCACCCAGAAGAAGAAGGCCGAGAAGAAGGACGAGGCTGCCGCCGAGTCTTCCTCGTCTGAGTCGACCGAGGCCTGAGCATGCTCGAGGAGGCTCTCGAGCACCTCGTGAAGGGCATCGTCGACAACCCTGACGATGTGCAGGTCGCTTCGCGCAACCTGCGTCGCGGGCGTGTGCTCGAGGTCCGGGTCCACCCGGACGACCTCGGAAAGGTGATCGGCCGCAACGGCCGCACCGCACGCGCTCTGCGCACCGTCGTGGGCGCCATCGGCGGCCGCGGTGTCCGTGTCGACCTCGTCGACGTGGACCACGTCCGCTGACGCCAAACGCAGCACCGGCTCGGGCCGGGGAGGGCCACTGGGCCGTCCCCGGCCCGTAGTCGTATCGACAGGAGATTTGGACACGTGCAGCTGGTAGTCGCACGGATCGGCCGTGCCCATGGCATCAAGGGCGAGGTCACCGTCGAAGTACGCACCGACGAGCCGGAACTCAGGCTCGCGCCGGGCGCCGTGCTCACCACCGATCCCGCCTCCGCGGGACCGCTCACCATCGAGACCGGCCGGGTCCACAGCGGCCGGCTCCTCCTGCGCTTCGAGGGCGTCGCCGACCGCAACGCCGCCGAGGCCCTGCGGGGCACTCTCCTCATCGCCGAGGTCGACCCGGAGGAACTGCCGGAGGAGGAGGACGAGTACTACGACCACCAGCTCATCGACCTCGACGTGGTCACCCGGGACGGGGCGGAGGTCGGCCGGATCACCGAGATCTCGCACCTGCCCTCCCAGGACCTCTTCATCGTCGAGCGGCCGGACGGCAGCGAGGTGCTGATCCCGTTCGTCTCGGAGATCGTCACCGAGATCGACCTCGAGGAGCAGCGGGCGGTCATCGATCCGCCGCCGGGCCTGATCGACGACAAGGCGGAGATCGCCTCTTCGCGGGACGAGTCCTGATGCGCCTCGACGTCGTCACGATCTTCCCCGAGTACCTCGAACCGCTGAACGTGTCCCTCGTCGGCAAGGCACGCGCGCGTGGGCAGCTGGACGTGCGCGTGCACGACCTGCGGGAGTGGGCCTACGACCGCCACAACACGGTCGACGACACGCCTTACGGCGGCGGCCCCGGCATGGTCATGAAGACCGACCCCTGGGGCGACGCCCTGGACTCGGTCCTCTCCGACGGCTACGAGACGGGTTCGGGCCGGCCCGCGCTCGTCGTCCCCACCCCCAGCGGCCGCCCCTTCACCCAGGAACTCGCCGTGGAGCTCTCCGAGCGCCCCTGGCTGATCTTCACCCCGGCCCGCTACGAGGGCATCGACCGACGGGTCGTCGACGAGTACGCCACCCGGATCCCGGTCTACGAGGTCTCCATCGGCGACTACGTCCTCGCCGGCGGCGAGGCTGCCGTACTCGTCGTCACCGAGGCCGTGGCCCGGCTGCTGCCCGGGGTGCTCGGCAACGCCGAGTCGCACCGCGACGACTCCTTCGCGCCCGGCGCCATGGCGAGCCTCCTGGAGGGGCCCGTCTACACCAAGCCGCCCGAGTGGCGCGGCCGCGGCATCCCGGACGTCCTGCTCAGCGGCCACCACGGGAAGATCGCCCGCTGGCGCCGCGACGAGGCCCTGCGCCGCACGACGGCCAACCGGCCCGACCTCATCGAGCGGTGCGAACCCAAGGCCTTCGACAAGAAGGACCGCGAGATGCTCTCCATCCTGGGCTGGGAGCCCGACCCGGCAGGTGAGCCGTACGGTCGATTTTGGCGCAGGACCGAGGACGTGGAAGAATAGGCGGCTGTTGTGCGCCGTCCAGTGTGCGCCCCTGCCACAGGGGGACACGACGCCCGCCCCGACGGCCGCAGCCCACCTCCTGGAACCTATCTCCCGCTGATGACCTGTGGCATCGGCGAAGAAAGCAGACACAATGTCTCACCTGCTCGACTCCGTCGACGCCGCGTCGCTGCGCAGCGACGTCCCGGCCTTCCGCCCGGGTGACACCGTCAACGTCCACGTGCGCGTCATCGAGGGCAACCGCTCCCGTGTGCAGCAGTTCAAGGGCGTGGTGATCCGCCGCCAGGGCGCCGGTGTCCGCGAGACCTTCACGGTCCGCAAGGTCTCCTTCTCCGTCGGCGTCGAGCGCACCTTCCCGGTGCACACCCCGATCGTCGAGAAGATCGAGCTCGTCACCCGCGGTGACGTCCGTCGCGCCAAGCTGTACTACCTCCGTGAGCTGCGCGGCAAGGCCGCGAAGATCAAGGAGAAGCGCGACAACTGAGCGCACACAGTGGATCCACTGGTGATCCACTGAGCACACTCGGGTGATCCACAGAGGGGCCGGATAGCATCTGGCTCCGATGGACACCGAAGCTCAGCCGACGACGGAGCGCGACCGCTCCTCCCGCCCCGCTCCAGGGGCCGCGGAGGGGCGGTCGCGTTTCGCGTTGCCGACGCGGATCACCGACTGGCTGCCGGGCGGCCGGATCAGCCTGACCCTCTTGATCTGCCTGGTCTTTTTGCTGCTCCTCAACGCTTTCGTGGTGCAACCCTTCCAGATTCCCAGCGGATCCATGGAAAACGGATTGAGGATCGGCGACCGCGTTCTCGTAAATAAGTTGGCGTACCGTTTCGGTGCCGAGCCGCGGCGCGGCGACGTCGTCGTGTTCGACGGCACCGGGTACTTCGGGAACTCCGACTACATCAAGCGCGTCGTGGGTGTGGGAGGAGATCACGTGGTCTGCTGCGACAAGGAGGGGAGGATCAGGGTGAACGGCCGGTCGGTCGACGAGTCGACGTTCCTGTATCCAGGCGACAGCCCGTCCGCGGTGGACTTCGACGTGCGGGTGCCCGACGGCACCCTGTTCGTCCTCGGCGACCACCGCAGCTCCTCCAGCGACTCCCGTGACCACCTGGGCTCACCGGGCGGCGGCATGATCCCGGTGACCGACGTGATCGGCCGCGCCGACTGGATCGTGTGGCCGTACGCGCACCTGACCCGGCTGGCCCGCTCGAGCGCCTACGCGCGCGTGCCCGGTGCGGAGGGCGCCCATGGGTAACCGCGGCAAACCGCGCGGAGTGCCGCAGACCTCCGCCATCGACCAGCTCCTGCCCACCGGCGTCCGGCGCGCCTCCAGTCCCGCAGGCGGCCGCACCCGAGCGGAGCGCCGCAAGCTCCAGCGCAAGGTCAAGCGCAAGCGCAGGCGCTCGGCCGTGCGGGAGATACCGCTCCTCGTCGGTGTCGCCGTCCTGATAGCCCTGGTCCTGAAGACCTTCCTGGTGCAGGCCTTCGTCATCCCGTCCGGCTCGATGGAACAGACGATCCGGATCGGCGACCGGGTCCTCGTGGACAAGTTCACGCCGTGGTTCGGCTCCAAGCCGCAGCGCGGGGACGTCGTCGTGTTCAAGGACCCCGGCGGCTGGCTCAACGACGAGACGACGACCACGAAGAAATCGGACCCCGTCGTCGTCAAGCAGGTCAAGGAAGGGCTCACCTTCATCGGCCTGCTGCCGTCCGACAACGAGAAGGACCTCATCAAGCGGGTGGTCGGCGTGGGAGGCGACCACGTCAAGTGCTGTGACACGCAAGGGCGAGTCACCGTCAACGGCGTTCCCCTGGAAGAGGGAAGCTATCTGTACCCCGGGAACAACCCCTCCGACACGGCGTTCGACATCACCGTCCCCCAGGGCCGGCTGTGGGTGATGGGCGACCACCGGGGCAACTCGGCGGACTCCCGCGCCCACCAGAACACGGACTACGGAGGTACCGTCTCCGAGGACGAGGTGGTGGGCCGGGCCATGGTGATCGCCTGGCCGTTCGGCCACTGGGAGCGTCTCAAGGAACCGCAAACTTTCTCTTCCGTGACCGGCTCGACCGCCACGGCGACTTCGTCGGCCCAGCAGTCGCATAGGGTTGCCCCGGACGATCCGAACGAGAGCGTCCGACAACTCCCGAGCCCTGCGGAACTCCCGCTCGTTATGGGAGTGGTGGGCCTGCGTCGCGCATGGGGCGGCAGGCGGCGGCACGGAGTAAGGAGTTGGCGTGGGGGATGTGGCGGTTGGCGCACGGTCCGGGCACGACGGCGAGGAGCACCGCGGACGTCCCGTGGAAACCGCCGACCCGGCTGGGGACGGCGCCGTGACCTCCGGGAGTGACCCGGCGGCGGGCGGCGAGGGCCCGCCGGCGGACGAGCCCCCCGGCGGCGGGGGCGACGGGCCGGGCGAGCCGGGCCCGAAGGCGAAGAAGCCGCGCTCCTTCTGGAAGGAGCTGCCGATCCTGATCCTCATCGCGCTCGTCCTCGCGCTGATCATCAAGACCTTCCTGGTGCAGGCGTTCTCGATCCCGTCCGCGTCGATGGAGAACACCCTCAAGGAGGGCGACCGGGTCCTCGTCGACAAGCTGACGCCCTGGTTCGGCTCCGAACCCGAGCGCGGCGAGGTCGTCGTCTTCCACGACCCGGACAACTGGCTGGCCGGCGAGGCCACGACCGACCCGAACGCCGTGCAGACCTTCCTCAGCTGGATCGGCCTGATGCCGTCCGCGGAGGAGAAGGACCTGATCAAGCGGGTCATCGGCGTCGGCGGCGACACGATCTCCTGCAAGGGCACGGGCCCGCTGAAGGTCAACGGCAAGGCGCTGAACGAGCCGTACGTGTACCCCGGCAACACCCCGTGCAGCCAGGACGACCAGGGCGGTCAGTTCACGGTGAAGGTGCCCAAGGGCTTCATCTGGGTGATGGGCGACCACCGGCAGAACTCGCGGGACTCCCGCTACAACCAGTCCGACAAGAACCACGGCATGGTTCCCGTCGACCAGGTCGTGGGTCGCGCCATCGTCAAGGCCTGGCCGATCAACCGATGGGACACGCTCCCGGTGCCGGACACCTTCGACCAGTCCGGGCTGAACGACCAGTCGGCGGCCTCCGCGGCCCTGACGGTGGCCCCGCAGGGCCTCGCCGTCGCCGGCACCGTCCCGCTGGTCCTGTGGCACCGCAGGCGCACCCGGGTGACCGAGACCCGCTGACCGTTTCCCCGGACCCCTTCTGCAAACCCTTTCCCAAGCTTGTGACCTTGGGCGGCAAGGAAGGGCTGACCCGGATCGGTACCGCCGGGTAGGGTGCGGGTCCATGGGCGGCGAGAGCACGACACGTACGGCCCCGCGCAGCGGCGGTGGCACCAGCAGCGGCCCGGTGGGCAGCCGGACCGGACAGCGACTGTCCGGTCTGGTCGTCGCACTGGGCCTTGTGCTGTTCCTGGGCGGTTTCGTCTGGGGCGCCCTGGCCTACCGGCCGTACACCGTGCCCACCGGCTCCATGACCCCGACGATCGACCCCGGTTCCCGGGTGCTGGCCCAGAAGCTGGACGGCGACAAGGTGCGCCGCGGTGACGTCGTCGTCTTCAAGGACACGTCGTGGGTGAGCAACGCGCTGGTGGTCAAGCGGGTGGTGGCGGTCGGCGGCGACACGGTCGCCTGCTGCACCAAGGGCAAGCTCACCGTCAACGGCAAGCAGATCGAGGAACCGTATCTGCCGCCGGGCAGTCTCGCCGAGATCACCGACTTCCCGACCGTGAAGGTTCCCGCGGGCAGGCTCTTCCTGCTCGGCGACGAGCGGCAGGGCTCCCTGGACTCCACCGCCCACCTCACCGACGCGGCCCAGGGCACGGTGGCGAGCAGCGCCGTCCGGGCCCGTGTGGACGCCGTCGTCTGGCCCTGGGACGGCTTCCTCAAGCGTCCGACGGGCTTCGAGACGCTGGGCACGATCTCCCAGCCGGGACCGCTGCGTCCGATCCTCTGGATGATCGGCGCCGGGGTGGTGCTGATCCTCGGCGGCAGCGCCTACGGCCCGATCGCCAAACGGACCTCCGCCCGGCGCGTCCGCGCCGCGAAACCGGAGCCGGCCGGTGCCCGCTGAGACCGCGGACACGGGCGCCGGCACCTACGAGGGCGGGCTGCGCAAGGTCGCCAGGGTGGTCCTCCTCGACCCCCGGGACCGCATCCTGCTGCTGCACGGCCACGAGCCGGACGATCCGGCCCACGACTGGTGGTTCACGCCCGGCGGCGGCGTGGAGGGCGAGGAGACCCGTGAACAGGCGGCCCTGCGGGAACTCGCCGAGGAGACCGGCATCACCGACGTCGAGCTCGGGCCGGTGCTGTGGCGGCGGACGTGCTCCTTCCCGTTCGCGGGACGCCGCTGGGACCAGGACGAGTGGTACTACCTGGCCCGTACGACCGTGACGACGATCCGGGCCACCGCGCTGACCGAGCTGGAGCGGCGCAGTGTCGCCGGAGCACGCTGGTGGACGTGTCAGGAACTGACCCGGGCACATGAGACGGTGTATCCGATCAGACTCGCCGAACTGCTGGGCAGGCTGCTAGACGAAGGTCCCCCGGCCGGACCCGTAACCCTTGACACGGAAATCGTCTAGGGGCTCGCGGGACTGGCGCACAATGGGGGGATCGCACGGCTGAAGGGGAACATGCCATGAGCGCCGAGGACCTCGAGAAGTACGAGACCGAGATGGAGCTGAAGCTCTACCGGGAGTACCGCGATGTCGTCGGTCTGTTCAAATTCGTGATCGAGACCGAGCGTCGCTTCTACCTGACCAACGACTACGAGATGCAGGTGCACTCGGTCCAGGGCGAAGTGTTCTTCGAGGTGTCGATGGCGGACGCCTGGGTGTGGGACATGTACCGGCCGGCGCGGTTCGTGAAGCAGGTGCGGGTACTCACGTTCAAGGACGTGAACATCGAGGAGCTCAACAAGAGCGACCTGGAGCTGCCGGGAAGCTGATGAGCCGCCTGTGGGTGACGGAGTTGTCCACAGGCGCCGGCTCGTCCACCGAGATCCACTTCTTGGTGGCGGGTGCGTGAGCGTTGGTGCCGGAGGTGGTGCCGACATGAACGCACGACGTGCGATGGGCAGGTACGGCGAGGACATGGCCGCGCGGCGGCTGTCCGAGGCCGGTATGACGATCCTGGAGCGCAACTGGCGCTGCGGCAGGACCGGCGAGATCGACATCGTCGCCCACGACGGGGACGTCCTCGTCATCTGTGAGGTCAAGACCCGCCGCGGCGGCTCCTACGAGCACCCGATGGCCGCGGTCACCCCCGAGAAGGCGCAGCGGCTGCGAGGACTCGCCGAACGCTGGATCCAGACACACGGCGGGGCCCCGCCCGGCGGCGTCCGCATCGACCTGGTGGGCGTCCTGCTCCCCGACCGCGGCGCACCCGTCGTCGAGCATGTGCGAGGGGTGGCCTGAGATGGGGTTCGCGCGTACGTGCTCGGTGGCGCTGGTGGGCGTCGAAGGCGTCGTCGTCGAGGTCCAGGCGGACCTGGAGCCCGGGGTGGCGGCCTTCACGCTGGTGGGCCTGCCGGACAAGAGCCTGAGCGAGAGCCGGGACCGGGTACGGGCGGCGGTGGTGAACTCGGGCGGCGAATGGCCGCAGAAGAAGCTCACCGTCGGACTCAGCCCGGCCTCGGTGCCGAAGGCCGGCAGCGGCTTCGACCTGGCGGTGGCCTGCGCGGTGCTGGGCGCCGCCGAGCGGATCGACCCGCGGGTCCTGGCCGACATCGTGATGATCGGCGAACTGGGCCTCGACGGCCGGGTGCGCCCCGTCCGGGGCATCCTGCCCGCGGTACTGGCCGCCGCCGACGCGGGCTACGAACAGGTGGTGGTCCCCGAGTGCGCGGCGGCGGAGGCCTCGCTCGTGCCGGGTGTGTCCGTGCTCGGGGTGCGCACCCTGCGGCAGCTCGTCGCCGTCCTCGCGGACGAGCCCGTGCCCGAGGAGGAGCCGGACGACCTGGGCCGCCCCGATCCGCTCCTCGCCGGTCTGCGCATGCCCGGCACCGGCGCGGCGACCGGCATGCGCACCCTCGGCGCCGCACAGCACGACCAGGAGCACGACCTGGCGGACGTCGTGGGACAGCGGTCGGCGAGGACGGCGGTGGAGGTGGCCGCGGCGGGCGGCCACCACCTCTTCCTGGAGGGGCCACCGGGCGCGGGCAAGACCATGCTCGCCGAGCGGCTGCCGGCCGTCCTGCCCGAGCTGACCCGGCAGGAGTCGTTGGAGGTCACGGCGGTGCACTCGGTGGCCGGGCTGCTGCCCCCGGGCAAGCCCCTGATCGGCGTCGCCCCGTACTGCGCCCCGCACCACTCGGCCACCATGCAGTCGCTGGTCGGCGGCGGCCAGGGGATCGCCCGGCCCGGGGCCGTCTCGCTGGCTCATCGGGGCATCCTCTTTCTGGACGAGGCGCCGGAGTTCAGCACCCAGACCCTCGACGCGCTGCGGCAGCCCCTGGAGGCGGGGCATGTCGTGATCGCGCGCAGCGCGGGAGTGGTGCGGTTCCCGGCCCGCTTCCTGATGGTGCTGGCGGCCAACCCGTGCCCGTGCGGCCGTTTCTCGCAGCGGGACACCCAGTGCGAGTGCCCGCCCTCGGTGATCCGCCGCTATCAGGCCCGGCTCTCCGGGCCCCTGCTCGACCGGGTCGACCTGCGCGTCGAGGTCGACCCCGTCGGCCGGTACGAGCTGGCCCACCGCGGCCCCGGGGGCGAGTCCACGGCGACGGTCGCCGACCGGGTCCGGGCCGCCAGGGAGCGTACGGCGGCGAGGCTGGCGGGCACCCCCTGGCGGACCAACAGCGAGGTGCCGGGACGGGAGCTGCGGCACCGCTGGCACGCGGCGTCCGGCGCGATGGACGAGGCCGAGCGGAACCTCGAGCGGGGCGTGCTGACCGCCCGCGGGCTCGATCGCGTCCTCAGGGTCGCCTGGACCGTCGCCGACCTCGTCGGCCACGACCGGCCCGACGCCACCGACGTCGCCCTCGCCCTGCAACTGCGCACCGGCGTTCCGCGCGGGGTGCCGATGGCGCTCGGAGCCCTCACGTGAGCGGCACGGGCGGGCCGGGCCACGACCGGCTCGCCCGCGCATTCCTCACGCGGGTCGTCGAGCCCGGGGACGAGGCCGGGGGGCGGTGGGTGCGGGAGTGGGGGGTCCGGGAGGTGGTGCGGCGCGTGCGGGGCGACGGGGAACCGCTGCCCGGGGTGAGTCCGCGGCGCTGGGAAGGGCTGCGCGCCCGGGCCGCCGGGGTGTCGGCGCAGCGGGACCTGGAGATCGCGCGGGCCGCCGGTGTGCGGTTCGTGTGTCCCGGCGACCCGGAGTGGCCGAGGACGCTGGACGACCTCGGGGACGGGCGCCCGCTCGGGCTGTGGGTGCGAGGACGGCCCAGCCTGCGGATGTGGGCGCTGCGCTCGGTCGCCGTCGTCGGCGCCCGCGCCTGCACCGGGTACGGCGCCCACATGGCCGCCACGCTCGGGGCGGGTCTCGCCGAGCGGGGCTGGGTGGTGGTGTCCGGTGGGGCCTACGGCGTCGACGGGGCCGCCCACCGGGGCGCCCTCGGCGCCGGCGGCGCCACCGTCGCCGTCCTCGCCTGCGGGGTCGACCGGCCCTACCCGCGCGGCCACACCGAGTTGATCAACAGGATCGCCGAGCAGGGCCTCGTGGTCGGCGAGCTGCCACCCGGCGATCATCCGACGCCCAGCCGGTTCGTCCTGCGCAACAGGGTGATCGCCGCCCTCACCCGGGGCACGGTGGTCGTGGAGGCCGCCTACCGCAGCGGCTCGCTGGTCACCGCGCGGCAGGCGCAGCGCCTGGGCCGGCACACCATGGGCGTGCCGGGGCCGGCCACCAGCGCCCTCTCCGCGGGGGTGCACGAGCTGCTGCGGGGAGAGGCGGTGCTGGTCAGCGACGCCGCGGAGGTCGTGGAAATGGTCGGTGACATGGGCGAGCTGGCCCCGGACCGGCGCGGGCCGGTGCTCCCGCGCGACCTGCTGGAGCCGGGTGCCCGGCGCGTGCTGGCCGCGCTCCCCGGCGGCCGGCCGGCCGGGCCGGAGGAGATCGCGCGCGAGGCGCACACCACCCCGGACGACGCGATCGCCAGGCTGTACGAACTCCGAGCACTTGGCTACGTCGAACGACACGGCGACGGCTGGAAGTTGACACGCCAGGCGATGGTCTCCGTTCGAGGGGGCCCGGGCCCGTGCTGACCGACGGCGTTCGGCCGTCCGGGGGAACGCCGAAGTCCTTGGGAATTCCCCCAGTTGACGCCGCGGGCGGTCACCCGGAGCGACCTCGGCGCCCCCGCGGGACACCCAGCGGAACGTATCTGCGTACAAGTCGGGCCACGCCCTTCGCGCACCGCGACAGTCCAGTCACGCTACGCTCACGAGGATTCCGGTACAGACCGGCAGCGAAGCGACTTCCGACCAGCAGGCACCCAGGCACCCCGACTCCACGTACTTCACGGCAGAACGGCACAAGGCGACGAATGCCCCAGCACACCTCCGGGTCCGACCGGGCGGCGGTTCCCCCAGCCGCCCGCGACGGTGGCAGCGTGCGGCCGCCCGCTCCCTCGACGCTCGACGAGCTGTGGCGGTCGTACAAGGCGACCGGGGACGAGCGGCTGCGGGAGCAGCTGATCCTGCACTACTCGCCGCTGGTGAAATACGTGGCGGGGCGGGTGAGCGTCGGTCTGCCGCCCAATGTGGAGCAGGCCGACTTCGTCTCCTCCGGGATCTTCGGACTGATCGACGCGATCGAGAAGTTCGACATCGAACGCGAGATCAAGTTCGAGACGTACGCGATCACCCGCATCCGGGGCGCCATGATCGACGAACTGCGGGCGCTGGACTGGATCCCGCGGTCCGTACGGCAGAAGGCGCGCAACGTGGAGCGGGCGTACGCGACGCTCGAGGCACGCCTCAGGCGGACGCCGTCGGAGTGCGAGGTGGCGGCCGAGATGGGCATCGGCGTCGACGAGCTCCACTCCGTGTTCAGCCAGTTGTCGCTGGCCAACGTGGTGGCGCTGGAGGAGCTGCTGCACGCCGGGGACGAGGGCGGCGACGGGCTGAGTTTCATGGACACCCTGGAGGACACCGCCGCGGACAACCCCGTGGAGGTCGCCGAGGACCGGGAGCTGCGCCGCTTCCTGGCACGGGCGATCAACACGCTGCCGGACCGGGAGAAGACCGTCGTCACGCTCTACTACTACGAGGGGCTGACGCTCGCCGAGATCGGCAACGTGCTCGGGGTGACCGAGAGCCGGGTCAGCCAGATCCACACCAAGTCCGTGCTCCAGCTGCGCGCGAAACTGGCGAGCTTCGGTCGCTGACCTGGCAGAATCCGGAGGGTTCGGGCTCGGTCACTCCCGCCGGGCGGCCGGCGTCCGTAAAGTGGTCGACGTGCCAAGGATTCGAGCGGCCTCCGTGGCCGAGCACCGGTCGATGCAGCGTGCCGCCCTGCTGGACGCGGCACGCTCGCTGCTGTCCGAGGGCGGGACGGAGGCACTGACCTTCCCCGCGCTCGCCGAGCGGACGGGACTCGCGCGCTCCTCCGTCTACGAGTACTTCCGGTCGCGGGCGGCCGTGGTCGAGGAACTGTGCGAGGTCGACTTCCCCGTGTGGGCGGCGGAGGTCGAGGCGGCGATGGCGGCGGCGGACGGGCCGCGGGCCAAGGTCGAGGCGTATGTGCGGCGGCAGCTGGCGCTGGTGGGGGACCGGCGGCACCGGGCCGTCGTGGCGATCTCGGCGAGCGAGCTGGACGCCGGGGCCCGGGAGAAGATCCGGGCGGCGCACGGCGGGCTGGTCTCGATGATCGTGTCGGCGCTGGGGGAGATGGGGCACGCGGAGCCCCGGCTCGCGGCGATGCTGGTGCAGGGGGTCGTGGACTCCGCCGTACGGCGGATCGAGCTGGGGGCGGCCGAGGAGCCGGCGGTGGTCACCGAGGCGGCCGTCGGGATGGTGCTGCGGGGCGTCTCGGGCTGAGGGGCCGCGCGTCATGGCCAGGGGACCGGGAGCAGGCGGGACGGACCCCTTCCCAGGAGCCACGGGGGCAGCAGGGTGAGCGGGTTCAGGTAGTCCTCGCCCCTCCGCAGCCCCCAGTGCAGGCATGTCGTCGCGCAGTGCGAGCCGGTCGGTTCCACCTCGCCGATCGGCTCGCCCGGCGACACCTCGGCGCCCTTCCGCACCGTCGGCCGCACCGGCTCGTACGTCGTGCGCAGGTCTGTGCCGGCCAGAAGCACCGACACCACCCCTCTGCCCGCCACCCGGCCCGCGTACGAGACGCGGCCCGCCGCCACCGCGCGCACCGGGGCGCCGGGGGACGCCGCCAGGTCGACTCCGCGGTGGCCCCGGGCGTACGGCGTCGGCGGGGGGTCCCAGCCGCGCACCACCGCCGGGCGCGTGCCCACCGGCCAGGTCCGGCCGATGGCCGGCACCGGCCGGGGCGGGGGCCCGGGCGCCGGTGGCGGCGGTTCGGCCCGGGCCACGGACGCCGTCAGTGTGATCAGCGGGAGCAGCAGCAGGCCCAGGCGGCGCGGCGCGTTCACGGAAGAGTCCATGGCGCAACGGTCCCGCGCCCGCCGGATCCCGGCCGGAAGCTGTGGACAACCCGCCGCCTGTGGAGAGCGGCGTCACCCGCCACCCCGCGGGTCCCGTACACTTCTTCTGGCGATCCGGGTCACCGGGTCGACTTCGCACGCCCCGGCACCAGACCCTCACAGGTCCGGAGCCAGCGCCCCTCGGTCCTTCGTGGCACGGCGCATGCGGGCGTCAGGCGCGGGAGCCGTCCGGCCTCCGCGGCACAACCGAGAACAACGAGGAGAACGGCCATGGCCGTCGTCACGATGCGGGAGCTGCTGGAGAGCGGCGTCCACTTCGGTCACCAGACCCGTCGCTGGAACCCGAAGATGAAGCGCTTCATCTTCACCGAGCGCAACGGCATCTACATCATCGACCTGCTCCAGTCGCTGTCGTACATCGACCGCGCCTACGAGTTCGTCAAGGAGACCGTCGCCCACGGCGGCACGGTCATGTTCGTCGGCACGAAGAAGCAGGCGCAGGAGGCCATCGCCGAGCAGGCCACCCGCGTCGGCATGCCCTACGTCAACCAGCGCTGGCTGGGCGGCATGCTCACCAACTTCTCGACCGTCTACAAGCGTCTGCAGCGCCTCAAGGAGCTCGAGCAGATCGACTTCGAGGACGTCGCCGCGTCCGGTCTGACCAAGAAGGAGCTTCTCGTGCTCTCGCGCGAGAAGGCCAAGCTGGAGAAGACCCTCGGTGGTATCCGCGAGATGTCCAAGGTTCCCAGCGCCGTCTGGATCGTGGACACCAAGAAGGAGCACATCGCGGTCGGCGAGGCCCGGAAGCTGAACATCCCGGTCGTCGCCATCCTCGACACCAACTGCGACCCCGACGAGGTCGACTACAAGATCCCGGGCAACGACGACGCGATCCGCTCCGTCACCCTGCTCACCCGTGTGATCGCCGACGCCGTCGCCGAGGGCCTCATCGCCCGCTCCGGCGTCGCCACCGGTGACAAGGGCGAGAAGGCCGCGGGCGAGCCGCTCGCCGAGTGGGAGCGCGACCTGCTCGAGGGCGAGAAGAAGGCGGACACCGACGAGGCTGCCGAGAAGCCGGCCGAGGCTCCGGCCGAAGCCGCTGCCGAGGCTCCGGCCGAGGAGGCCCCGGCTGCGGAGGCCCCCGCCGCCGAGGCGCCGGCCGCCGAGGCTCCGGCTGCCGAGGACGAGCAGGCCTGACCGTTCCGTCGGCGTTGACGGCGGGGGCGGGCACTGCATCCACCAGCGCCTCCGGCGCGGTGAGGTCCGCCCCCGCCGTTCACCCGTAGGTCGGCACGCGTCGTAGATCCACGGCTACACATGGATCTCGGACCGTACAGATCTTCGATCTTCCAGACTTCGAGAAAGATTCTCAGACTCATGGCGAACTACACCGCCGCCGACGTCAAGAAGCTCCGTGAGCTCACGGGCGCCGGCATGATGGACTGCAAGAAGGCGCTGGACGAGGCCGACGGCAACGTCGAGAAGGCCGTCGAGGCGCTCCGCATCAAGGGCCAGAAGGGCGTCGCCAAGCGCGAGGGCCGCTCCGCGGAGAACGGCGCCGTGGTCGCGATCATCGCCGACGACAACGCCTCCGGCGTCCTGGTCGAGCTGAAGTGCGAGACGGACTTCGTCGCCAAGGGCGACAAGTTCCAGGCCGTCGCCAAGGCCATCGCCGAGCACGTCGCCAAGACCGCCCCGGCCGACCTCGCCGCGCTGCTCGCCTCCGAGATCGAGGCCGGCAAGACCGTCCAGGCGTACGTCGACGAGGCCAACGCCAACCTCGGCGAGAAGATCGTCCTCGACCGCTTCTCGCAGTTCGGCGACGGCTTCGTCTCCGCGTACCTGCACCGCACGATGCCCGACCTGCCCCCGCAGATCGGTGTCCTCGTCGAGCTGGACAAGCCGAACGCCGACATCGCCAAGGGCGTCGCCCAGCACATCGCCGCCTTCGCGCCGAAGTACCTCTCCAAGGACGACGTGCCGGCCGAGGTCGTCGAGTCCGAGCGCCGCATCGCCGAGGAGACCACCCGCGCCGAGGGCAAGCCCGAGGCCGCGATCGCCAAGATCGTCGAGGGTCGCCTGAACGGCTTCTTCAAGGACGCCACGCTGCTCGGCCAGCCGTACGCGCTCGACAACAAGAAGTCCGTCCAGAAGGTCCTGGACGAGGCCGGTGTCACCCTGAAGCGCTTCTCGCGCATCAAGGTCGGCATCTGAGTCCGTACCGCGACGGACGCCCGGCCGCTATAGGGTCGGAAGCAGTCGGCCGCGTTGTCGGCGTATGCCGTCACGCGCGCGTGCGGGGCGGACGACAGCAGATCTGACGAGGAGGCCATTGCCGCGCATGGGATGCGAACGACACCCCACCGGCAATGGCCTTCTTCGTATGCGCAGCAATGTGCATCACGTGAAAGAGGCGGGAACTCCATGACCACCAAGGCTCAGAAGAGCGACGACGGCAAAGTACGCGGCCGGTTTCTGCTGAAGCTGTCCGGTGAGGCATTCTCCGGCGGCGGGGGCCTGGGCGTGGACCCCGACGTGGTGCACAAGATCGCCCGGGAGATCGCGGCCGTGGTGCGGGACGGCGCGCAGATCGCGGTCGTCATCGGCGGCGGCAACTTCTTCCGCGGTGCCGAACTCCAGCAGCGCGGCATGGACCGGGCCCGCTCCGACTACATGGGCATGCTCGGCACGGTCATGAACTGCCTCGCCCTCCAGGACTTCCTGGAGAACGAGGGCATCGACAGCCGGGTGCAGACCGCCATCACCATGGGGCAGGTCGCCGAGCCGTACATCCCGCTGCGTGCCGTGCGCCACCTGGAGAAGGGCCGCGTCGTGATCTTCGGCGCCGGTATGGGCATGCCGTACTTCTCGACCGACACCACCGCCGCGCAGCGCGCCCTGGAGATCGACGCCGAGGCGCTGCTGATGGGCAAGAACGGGGTCGACGGCGTCTACGACTCCGACCCCAAGACCAACCCCGAGGCCGTCAAGTTCGACGCCCTCGGCTACGGCGAGGTCATCACGCGCGACCTGAAGGTCGCCGACGCCACCGCCGTCACGCTGTGCCGCGACAACAAGCTCCCGATCCTCGTCTTCGAGCTTCTGCGGGAGGGCAATATCGCCCGCGCCGTCAAGGGTGAGAAGATCGGCACGCTTGTGGGTGAGCAGGGCAGCCGGGCCTGACCGCAAACCCCCGACGGACCCTGGTCGGGGGATGGACAATGTCCTGGCGGTCGGGAACCGTGCAGGAAGAAGACGCGACGCAGCCGGCCGCCGCCACCGACAGGGAACCGCAGCCGGGCCTTACTCAAGACACGCAGGAGCAAGTGGTGATCGAAGAGACCCTCCTCGAGGCCGAGGAGAAGATGGAGAAGGCCGTCGTGGTCGCCAAGGAGGACTTCGCCGCGATCCGCACCGGCCGTGCGCACCCGGCGATGTTCAACAAGATCGTCGCCGACTACTACGGCGCGCTGACGCCGATCAACCAGCTGGCTTCGTTCTCCGTGCCGGAGCCGCGCATGGCGGTGGTGACCCCGTTCGACAAGTCGGCGCTGCGCAACATCGAGCAGGCGATCCGCGACTCGGACCTGGGCGTCAACCCGAGCAACGACGGCAACATCATCCGTGTGGTGTTCCCCGAGCTCACCGAGGAGCGCCGCCGCGACTACATCAAGGTCGCCAAGGGCAAGGCGGAGGACTCCAAGGTGTCCATCCGTTCCGTGCGCCGCAAGGCCAAGGACGCGATCGACAAGCTCGTCAAGGACGGCGAGGTCGGCGAGGACGAGGGCCGCCGCGCGGAGAAGGAGCTCGACGACACCACCGCCAAGTACGTCGCCCAGGTGGACGAGCTCCTGAAGCACAAGGAAGCCGAGCTGCTCGAAGTCTGATGAACGACTCTTCCTGGGGAGCGCCGCAGCAGCAGGGGTACTGGGGGCCCGTCGACCAGGGGCCTGTCCAGGGGGCTGCCCCGGCGGGTCCCGCGTACGATGCGCCTGAGGCGCAGCAGACTCGCCCCATGCCCATCGTCCCCGACGTACCCGCACACGGCGGAAACCAGGATGACGACCGGGGGGCCGCTCGGCGGGGCGGCCCCTTGTTCCGAGACGAGACGTACCGCCCCGAGGCGTCCGATCAGGGTTTCGGTGCGCAGGCCTTCCGCCACGAGACCCCGTCGGCACAGCCTCACGCGGCGGTGCCGCAGAATCCGGATCCCATGCCCGACGCCCCACAGCCCGCGCCCGCACCGCAGAAGAAGAGTGCGGGCCGAGACCTGGGTGCGGCCATAGGGGTCGCGGTCGGGCTCGGTGTGGTGATCGTCGCGTCGCTGTTCGTCGTCAAGGCCGTGTTCGTCGGCGTGATAGCGGTCGCCGTCGTCGTGGGTCTGTGGGAGCTGACCAGCCGGCTGCAGGAGCGCAAGCAGATCAAGGCACCGCTGGTGCCGCTGGCGCTCGGCGGGGCCGCGATGGTCGTCGCCGGGTACGTCCGCGGGGCCGAGGGGGCCTGGGTCGCCATGGCGCTGACCGCGCTGGCGGTCCTGGTCTGGCGGATGACGGAACCGCCGGAGGGCTACCTCAGGGACGTCACGGCGGGTGTCTTCGCCGCCTTCTACGTCCCGTTCCTGGCCACGTTCGTCGCCCTGATGCTCACCGCGGACGACGGTCCGCGGCGCGTCCTCGTGTTCTTTCTCCTCACCGTCGTCAGCGACACCGGGGCGTACGCCGTCGGCTGGCGCTTCGGCAAGCACAAGCTCGCTCCGCGCATCAGCCCCGGCAAGACCCGCGAGGGCCTGCTGGGCGCGGTGTCCTTCGCGATGGTCGTGGGCGCGCTGTGCATGCAGTTCCTGATCGACGAGGGCACCTGGTGGCAGGGCCTGCTGCTCGGCCTCGCGGTCGCGGCCAGCGCCACGCTCGGCGACCTCGGCGAGTCCATGATCAAGCGGGACCTGGGCATCAAGGACATGGGCACGCTCCTCCCGGGCCACGGCGGCATCATGGACCGCCTGGACTCCCTGCTTCCGACGGCTCCGGTGGTGTGGGCGCTGTTCGTGCTGTTCGTGGGCTCGGGCTGAGGGATCGCGGCGCCGGACCGCGGCCGACCGCCGGGCCCGGACGGGACAGGTCAGTGGATCTGCGACACTGGTACGGCCATGCCTAAGCCCGGAGAACTCACATTCGTCGCCCCCCGCGGAGCCAAGAAGCCGCCGCGGCACCTTGCCGATCTTTCGCCCGCCGAGCGCAAGGACGCCGTCGCGGAGATCGGTGAGAAGCCGTTTCGCGCCAAGCAGCTCTCGCAGCACTACTTCGCGCGGTACGCGCACGACCCGGCGGAGTGGACCGACATCCCCGCCGGCGCCCGGGAGAAGCTGCGTGAGGCGCTGCTGCCCGATCTGATGACGGTCGTACGGCATCTGTCGACGGACGAGGGCGCCACCCGCAAGACGCTGTGGCGGCTGTTCGACGGCACGCTCGTGGAGTCGGTGCTGATGCGGTACCCGGACCGGGTGACCATGTGCATCAGCTCGCAGGCGGGATGCGGGATGAACTGCCCGTTCTGCGCCACCGGGCAGGCGGGGCTGGACCGGAACCTGTCCACCGCCGAGATCGTCCATCAGATCGTCGACGGGATGCGGGCGCTGCGGGACGGGGAGGTGCCGGGTGGTCCGGCCCGGCTGTCCAACATCGTCTTCATGGGCATGGGCGAGCCGCTCGCCAACTACAAGCGGGTCGTGGGGGCCATTCGCGCGCTCACCGATCCGGCGCCGGACGGGCTGGGGCTGTCGCAGCGCGGGATCACCGTCTCGACCGTCGGGCTCGTGCCCGCCATCCACCGGTTCGCGGACGAAGGTCTCAAGTGCCGGCTCGCGATCTCCCTGCACGCGCCGGACGACGAGCTGCGCGACACCCTCGTCCCCGTCAACACGCGGTGGAAGGTGCGCGAGGTGCTCGACGCCGGGTTCGAGTACGTCGAGAAGTCCGGGCGGCGGCTGTCGATCGAGTACGCGCTGATCAGGGACATCAATGATCAGGCCTGGCGTGGGGATCGGCTCGGCCGGCTGCTGCGGGGCAAGCCCGTGCATGTCAATCTCATCCCGCTGAACCCGACTCCGGGGTCCAAGTGGACCGCCTCCCGGCCCGAGGACGAGAAGGCGTTCGTCGAGGCCATCGCGGCGCACGGGGTGCCGGTGACCGTCCGGGACACCCGTGGCCAGGAGATCGACGGTGCCTGTGGTCAGCTCGCGGCCACCGAGAGGTAATCTGGCCACCAGCCATCACATCTTCATACTCTGACATCTTCATATTCCGACAGGGGAGCGCCACAGCGCTGAGAGTGCGGCAACCAGGCCGCAGACCCTCTGAACCTCGCCCAGGTCATTCTGGGTAGGAAGTTCGGTCACCGCTCAAGCTGTTGTGCCCCGCCCGGGCCGTCCGGGCGGGGCCGCGTCTCTTCCTGGCCAACCCCAGGAGGAAAACCAGTGCACACCAGGATGTTTGTGGCCGCGGCCGTCGGCCTCGGTCTCGTCACGCTGTCCGCATGCGGTTCGTCGTCCGACGACACCGCGTCGAGCGGAGGGTCCAAGACCGTCACCCTCGTCAGCCACGACTCGTGGGCCGTCTCCAAGAGCGTGCTCGCCGCCTTCGAGAAGGAGTCCGGGTACAAGGTCAAGGTCCTCACCGACGGCGATGCCGGGCAGGCCGTCAACAAGGCGATCCTGACCAAGGACAACCCGCAGGGCGACGTCTTCTTCGGCGTCGACAACACCCTCCTGTCCCGTGCCCTCGACAACGGGCTCTTCCAGTCGTACGAGGCCAAGGGGCTCGACCAGGTCGGCGGCGCGTACCAGCTCGACGCCGGCAAGCACCGGGTCACGCCCGTCGACTACGGCGACATCTGCGTGAACTACGACAAGAAGTACTTCACCGACCACAAGCTGGCCCCGCCCACCTCGTACGACGATCTGATCAAGCCCGCCTACAAGAACCTCCTCGTCACCGAGAACGCCGCCACCTCCTCGCCCGGCCTCGGCTTCGTGCTCGGCACCGCGGCGAAGTACGGCGACGGAGGCTGGGAGGGCTACTGGAAGAAGCTCAAGGCCAACGGTGTGCAGGTCGTCGACGGGTGGGAGCAGGCCTACAACGAGGAGTTCTCCGGTTCGGCGGGCGGAAAGAAGGCCAAGGCCGACCGTCCGCTCGTGGTGTCGTACGCCTCCTCACCGCCCGCCGAGGTGATCTACGGCGACCCCAGGCCCAGCACGGCCCCGACGGGCGTCGCCGACGGCACCTGCTTCCGGCAGATCGAGTTCGCCGGGCTGCTGCGCAACGCGGGCAACAGCAAGGGCGGCAAGGCCTTCATCGACTTCCTGATCAGCAAGAGGTTCCAGGAGGACATGCCGCTCAACATGTTCGTCTACCCGGTGGTCAAGGGCGCGACCGTGCCCGCCGAGTTCACGGAGTACGGGCCCGCCGCCAAGGACCCCGAGACCATGGACCCGGCGAAGATCGCCGACCACCGCGACCAGTGGGTCAAGTCGTGGACCTCGCTCGTACTCAAGTAGCCCCGCGCAGGACCGGGAGCGCGGCCCGGGCGGCGCTGCTGGTCCTGCCCGTCGCGTTCTTCGGGCTGTTCTTCGCCTACCCCGTCGCCGCGATCGTCGTGCGCGGGCTGAGGGTCGACGGCGCTTGGCAGGCGGGCCGGCTGTGGGACGTCCTCGCCCAGCCCGACATCCGGCACGTCCTGTGGTTCACCACCTGGCAGGCGCTCGCCTCCACGGCGCTCACCCTGCTGGTCGCGCTGCCGGGCGCGTATGCCGTCGCGCGCCTGGACTTCCCGGGCCGGCAGGTGCTGCGGGCCATCGTCACCGTCCCGTTCGTGCTGCCGACGGTCGTGGTCGGTACGGCGTTCCTCGCGCTCGTCGGGCGCGGCGGGCTCCTCGACGAGCTGTGGGGCGTACGGCTGGACACGACCGTGTGGGCGATCCTGCTCGCGCACGTCTTCTTCAACTACGCCGTCGTCGTGCGGACCGTCGGCGGGCTGTGGGCGCAGCTCGACCCGCGGCAGGAGGAGGCCGCGCGGATGCTGGGCGCCTCGCGGCTCAGGGCCTTCAGGACGGTCACGCTGCCCGCCCTCACGCCCGCCGTGGCGGCCGCCGCGCTGATGGTCTTCCTGTTCACCTTCACCTCCTTCGGGGTGGTGCAGATCCTCGGCGGGCCCACCTTCTCCACGCTCGAAGTGGAGATCTACCGGCAGACCACCGAGGTGTTCGACCTGCCCACGGCCGCCGTGCTGACGATCGTGCAGTTCGTGGCGGTGGGCGCGATCCTCGCCGTGCACGCCTGGACGGTGCGGCGGCGGGAGACCGCGCTGCCGCTGGTGGACGCGCACCTCACCGCACGGCGGCCGCGCGGGGCCGGGCAGTGGGCGCTGCTGGCCGGGGTGCTGGTGAGCATCGCCGTGCTGCTCGTGCTGCCGCTCGCGGTGCTGGTACGACGGTCCTTCGACGCCCCCGGCTTCGCCTACTACCGGGCGTTGGCCGACGAGGACGGCAATGTCTTCCTGGTGCCGCCGATCGAGGCGATCGGCAACTCGCTGGAGTACGCCGTCGCCGCGACCGCGATCGCGGTGGTGATCGGCGCCCTGGCCGCGGCGGCGCTCGCCGGACGGGACGCGGGGCGGATCGTCCGGGGTTTCGACGCGCTGCTGATGCTGCCGCTCGGCGTGTCGGCCGTGACCGTCGGCTTCGGGTTCCTGATCGCGCTGGACGAGCCGCCGCTGGACCTGCGCAGCAGCTGGATCCTCGTCCCCCTCGCCCAGGCGCTGGTCGGCGTCCCCTTCGTCGTGCGGACCATGCTGCCCGTGCTGCGGGCGGTGGACCACCGGCTGCGGGAGGCGGCGGCCGTGCTGGGCGCCTCGCCCTGGAGGGTGTGGCGGGAGGTGGATCTGCCGATGGTGCGGCGGGCGCTGCTCGTCGCGGCCGGATTCGCCTTCGCCGTGTCGCTGGGGGAGTTCGGGGCGACCGTGTTCATCGCCCGGCCCGACAACCCGACGCTGCCGGTGGCCGTGGCACGGCTGCTCGGACGGGCCGGTGAGCTCAACTACGGCCAGGCGATGGCCCTTTCGACGATTCTGATGGTGGTGTGCGCGGTGGCTCTGCTGGTGCTGGAGCGGCTGCGGACCGACCGGACGGGGGAGTTCTGATGCTGCTGGGTCTCGAGGCCGCGACGGTGTGCTTCGGCGGGCGGCCCGTGCTGGACGCGGTCGATCTTGCGGTCGCCGAGCACGAGGTGGTGTGTGTGCTCGGGCCCAGCGGCAGCGGCAAGTCGACGCTGCTGCGGGCGGTGGCCGGGCTCCAACCCCTCGACTCCGGGCGGGTGTTGCTGGACGGGCGCGACCAGGCGGGAGTGCCCGCGCACAAGCGCGAGTTCGGGCTGATGTTCCAGGACCATCAGCTGTTCCCGCAGCGGGACGTGGGCGGCAATGTGGCGTTCGGGCTGCGGATGCACGGGGTCCCGAAGGTGCAACAGAGGGAACTGGTGGGGGAGTTGCTGGAGCTGGTCGGGCTGCCGGGCGCGGCCCGTCGGGCCGTCGCCGCGCTCTCCGGCGGCGAGCAGCAGCGGGTCGCCCTGGCCCGTGCCCTCGCTCCCCGTCCCCGGCTGCTGATGCTCGACGAGCCGCTCGGCCAGCTCGACCGTTCGCTGCGGGAGCGACTGGTCGTCGAACTGCGGGAGCTCTTCGGGCGGTTGGGCACGACCGTGCTCGCGGTCACCCACGACCAGGGGGAGGCGTTCGCGCTCGCCGACCGGGTGGTGGTGATGCGGGACGGGCGGATCGCCCAGTCCGGTTCGCCCCTCGAGGTGTGGCAGCGGCCGGCGGACGCGTTCGTCGCCCGCTTCCTGGGCTTCGACAACGTGGTGGACGCGACGGTCACGGGCGGGGTGGCGGTGACGCCGTGGGGCAAGGTTGCGGTGCCGGACGGCTCGCCGCAGGGCGCGCGCACGCTGCTGGTGCGGCCCGCCGGGGTGCGTCTCACCGGCCCCGACGAGGGCCTGCGCTGCACGGTCGCGGCACGCACCTTCAAGGGCACGCATGTTGCCGTACGGCTTCAGCCGGAGGGCGCGCCCAGGCTGGAGGCCGCGTGCGGACTGCGGGAGGCGCCGGAGGTCGGGGACGCGGTCGGGGTGGCGTTCGACGCGGCGGAGACCGTCGTACTGGACTGACCGCAGACGCCGAGTGGCCCGCCCCGTGTGAGGGGCGGGCCCTTTCGCTCTGGCTCAGCGGTTGCCGGAGCCGCGGCGGCGCATGCCGAAGAAGACCGCGCCACCGCCGATCACCACGAGCAGGGCCGCGATGCCGGCGATCAGTCCGGTGTTGGAGCCGGCGCCGGTCTCGGCGAGGTTGGACTCCTGGGCCGCGGGCGACACGTCGTTGCCGACGGGGGCGGCGGCGGAGCCGCTCTGGCTTTCGGACTCCGAGGAACTCGGGGTGATCGTCTCACCCGGGGACGGGGCGGTCTGCGACGGGGTCGCGGACGCCGAAGCCGAAGCCGACTCCGACGCCGAGGGGGACGGGCTGGTGGTGTCGTCGCCCTGGCAGGCCTTGGACGGGGTGGTCAGGTTGCCCGCGATGTCCTTGTCGACGAGGACCTTGTCCTTCTTGATGGCCTTGACGTGGATCCGGTAGATCGCGTCGGGCGCCCAGTCCTCGGCGAAGGTGATGGTGGTGCCCTTCGCGGAGCCTTCTACTGTCTGCTCGCCGACCTGGCGCAGGTCGGCGCCGTTGTTCTCCAGGAAGACGGTGACGACGGCGGGCACGCCGGAGGCGTCCTTGTCGGTGACGGTGATGACGCCCTTCGTGCCGTCACAGGAGGCTGCGGCGGCGAAGTCGCCTATCTCACAGGCCAGGGCGGTGCCGGCGGCACTGAACGCGAGGGCGGCGGAGGCGGCGGTGACACCGAGGACGCGCAGCGAGGAAGCGGCGGTACGGCGGGAAAGGGACACGTTTGTCCTTTACGGGAAGCGCAACTGCGGGGGGTGGAGGGGGAGATGGCGCCCCCGGTGATGCCGAGTGCGTCACCATCCCCAGCAGACTCACAGATCTATAAGCGTTTCATAAGCAGTGTCAATCCGTGGACCCCGCCCAGCGGCTGGCTTTGCCCGCTTATTAATGACCGAGACGTTTCAATGCCTCCGGAGCATCCTCGATCCGGTCAACAAGGGCGATACGGGACTCCATCGACCGCTCCCGGGCGAGTGACCGCAACAGGGGCCAGGCGGGCAGACGTTCCGTCCAGTGCTCCCGGTCCACGAGCACCATCGGCGTCGGTTCGCCGCGCGACTCGTAGTAGTTGGGCGTCACGTTGTCGAAGACCTCCTGCACGGTCCCGGCGGCGCCCGGCAGGAAGACCACCCCGGCGTTGCAGCGGGCCAGCAGGCCGTCCTCGCGGGTGGCGTTGGAGAAGTACTTGGCGATGTGCGCGGCGAACGGGTTCGGCGGCTCGTGGCCGTAGAACCAGGTGGGGATGCCGACGGAGGGACCGCCGCCGGGCCAGTCGGCGCGCACCTCGAAGGCGGCCCGCGCCCAGTCGGTGATCGACGGGGTGAACTTCGGTGCCTTGGCGAGGAGTCGCAGCGCCTCGGTCAGCATCTCGTCGCCGAACGGCGCCGCGTACGCCCCCAGGTTCGCCGCCTCCATCGCGCCGGGGCCGCCGCCGGTCGCCACCGTGAGCCCGGCGCGGGCGAGTTCACGGCCGAGGCGGGCCGCGCCTGCGTACGCCTCCGTGCCGCGCGCCATCGCGTGGCCGCCCATCACGCCCACCACCCGGGCGCCGACGAGGAGTTCGTCGAGCGCGTCGGAGACCGCGTCGTCGTGGATCGAGCGGAGCATCGAGCCGAATATGTCGCCGTCCGCCTTGGTCTGCTGGAACCAGGCGTAGGTCAGGGCGTCCGGGGTCGCCTCGTAGCCTCCCTCGTCGAGGGAGGCGAAGAGCTCGTCGGGGGAGTAGACGAAGCCGCGGTACGGGTCGAAGGACAGCCCGGGTACCGGCGGGAAGACCAGGGCGCCGGAGGCGCGTGCCTTCACCGCGGCCTCCGGATCCATCGGGCAGCCGAGGAACACGGCTCCCGAGGTGTCCAGGGCGAGCAGGATGTCCGTACGGCCCGTCAGGTCGACGGCCTGGACGCGGAAGTGGGACAGCGTGCCGTGGTCACGGACCACCTCGTCGAACTCGGCGAGGCACTCGATCTCGCGGTCGTGGGAACCGTCGAACGGCTGGGCGGGTGTCGTCGGATGCACCCGCCCATGCTAGGGCGTGTTTCGAAAGTCCCGCCTGCCTGGCGGCCTGCCCTTCGGGCAGACGACGCCACTTTCGAAACACGCCCTAGGACTCAGGTCTTCGGGGGAGGGTCAGCTTTCGATGGCCGACGGGTCCATCCAGACGACCTCCCACGTGTGGCCGTCGAGGTCGTCGAAGGCACGGCCGTACATGAAGCCCATGTCCTGGGTCCGGCCGCTGGGGGAGCCGCCGAGGGCGAGCGCCCGGTCGACCAGTTCATCGACCTTCTCGCGGCTCTCGGCGCTCAGGGCGATGAGGACCTCGCTGGTCTTCGAGGAGTCCGCGATCTCCTTGTCGGTGAAGGTCGCGTAGAACGGCTTGGTGAGCAGCATCGCGACGATCGTGTCGCTGATCACCACCGAGGCCGCGTTGTCGTCGCTGAACTGCGGGTTGATCGAGTAGCCCAGCTCCGTGAAGAACTTCTTCGACGCGTCGAGGTCGTTCACGGGCAGGTTGACGAAGATCATCTGCTGGTGGGCGGGGGCGGTCATCGGGTCTCTCCCATCGGATGGTGTGTCGTACGTCGGGGTAGACCGGCGGGCCGCGCGGAACTCATCGGTGGGCGCGATCGTGTGTCGTACGGGTCCCGGTTCGTACGGCGTTCAGCGGGCCAGCGGGATCGCCGCGAGCTCCGCCACCACCAGGGTCAGCGGGACGAAGAGGGTCAGCAGCGCGCCGGTGCGCATCGCGGCGGCGGTGCGCAGGGTCCGGCTCGGGGCGCCCAGACGGAGCAGGGCGGCGGTGGTGTCGGCGCGGGCCTGCCGCGCCTCGACGGCGGCGGTGAGCAGTGTGGCGACCGTGCAGCCCGCGACGACCGCGGCGCCCAGCGTGGTGAGGGGGCCGGAGGAGGGGTCGGCCGGGTCGTACAGGGCGGAGATGGTGTACGCGCCCGACGCCACCGCGCAGAGCACGCCCAGGGGGCGGCCGATGCGGGACGCCTCCTCCATGAGGCCGCGGCCCGCCAGGAGGCGCAGGGCGCCCGGGCGGACGGCCTGCAGGAGGCGGCCGCAGAGGTGGGTGAGGCCGGGGCCGGCGAGGGCGAGGCCGATGGCGGTGAGGGTCCAGCCGAGGAGGACGGCGGTGGGGGCGGTGGGGAGGCCGGAGGGCAGCGGGGTGGTGGCGTCCGTCGCCGTGCGGCTCGCGTAGCCCTCCACCGCGAGGCCGGTGGCGAGGAGGGCCGCGCCCCAGGGGAGGGCGGTGGGCTCGGGGAGGTGCGGCGGGTCGGGGAGCTCTTCCGGGGTGTCCTGGCTGCTGTCGGCCGGGGCTGGGCCGAGCGAGGCGGGCCGCGTGGGCCGGCCGGCCGCCGGGCGGGCGTCCCTCGGGCGGAGCGACAGGGCCACGGCGGTCGATGCCGCCGCCGGTACCAGGGACAGCAGGGTCAGGGCCGCGGGGAGGGGGAGGGGATGGTCCGCCGCCAGGAAGTCCGTGGCCGCGCCGTCGAAGGGCATGCCGGTGAGATCGCCGCGGAGGTGGAGGAAGAGGAGGAGGGACAGCATCGAGCCGAGCAGGGTCGACAGGGCCGTCGTCGTGGCCGAGACGGCCATCAGGCGGGCCGGGCCGAGGCCGATCGCCGCGAGGCCGGGGCGCGGGCGGGTGCCGGGGTCGGTGCGGGCGACGGCGACGGCGAGGTGGACCGTGGCGGCCAGGGGGAGCGCGCACCAGGCCAGGCGGAGCGCGGACCCCGCCGAGGCTTCCGGGTGCGCGAGGGCGTGGCCGAGGGTGGAGAGGAGGAGGAAGCCGGTGGCCGCCGATGCCGTCGCCACCAGGAGGCGGCGCAGCTGTACGGCGGGGTGGGCGCTGCGGGTCAGACGGAGAGCGAGCACGAGGCCCCCCGGCCTTCCGGCTCGGCTCCCCGGCCTTCCGGCTCCGTGTCCGGGGGAAGGTGGACGGTGTTGACCCGGCGGCCGTCCAGGAGGGCCACCCGGCGGTCGGCGAGGGCCGCGGTCTCCGCGTCGTGGGTGGCCAGCACCACCGTGATGCCGTGCGAGCGGGCCGCCGTGGTGAGCGTGCGCAGGACGTGGGCGCGGTCCGCGCGGTGCAGGGGGGCCGTCGGCTCGTCCGCGAAGAGCACGGAAGGGGCCGGGGCGAGGGCGCGGGTGATGCAGACGCGCTGGCGCTCGGCCTGGGTGAGCTCGTGCGGGCGGCTGTGGGACTTGTGGCCGACGTCGAGGCGGTCCAGCCACTCCAGCGCGGCTGCCTTGGCGCGGCGGCGGCTGGTGCCGCGCAGCATGAGGGGGAGGGCCGCGTTCTCCCAGACGTTCAGCTCGGGGACGAGGACGGGGGCCGGGTCGATCCAGCCGAAGCGGTCGCGGCGCAGCCGTTCGCGGGCCATCGGGCCCATGGTGTGGACGGCCACGCTGTTGAACCAGACCTCGCCGTGCTGGGCGGGCGACAGGCCGGACAGACACTGCAGCAGGGTCGTCTTGCCGCTGCCGCGCGGGCCGCTGACGGCGAGGATCTCGCCCTCCCGCACGCCCAGCGAGACACCGCCCAGCGCGGGTGAGCCGTCGCGGTGCGTGAAGTGCAGGGAGCGTGCCCAGAGCACGTCGTTGTCCGGCGGGGCCTCCATGGGCGTACACCTCGGTTCAGATCTGTGGTTCCCGTGCCAATCCCCCGTACGGGGGAACGAAGGCGGGGCCGATCGGTCACGAGCACGCTAAGGAGGTCGTGGCGGGCATCCGGACAGCACACGGCCCCGGGCGGCCGTTTCTCACTCGAACGGCAGACTCCGGGGCCGGTGTTGATCACAGGGTCAGCTGATCACAGCTTCGTCTCACGGGTTTCGTCTCACAGCTTCGTCCACGCCTCCGTCAGCGTCGCGCGCAGTATCTGCTCGATCTCGTCGAACGTCTCCTGGTCGGAGATCAGCGGCGGGGCGAGCTGGACGACCGGGTCGCCGCGGTCGTCGGCACGGCAGTACAGCCCGTTGTCGAAGAGGGCCTTGGACAGGAAGCCGTACAGGACCCGCTCGGTCTCCTCGGCGTCGAAGGACTCCTTGGTCGCCTTGTCCTTGACGAGCTCGATGCCGTAGAAGAAGCCGTTGCCGCGGACGTCGCCGACGATCGGCAGGTCGTGCAGCTTGTCCAGCGTGGCGCGGAACGCGCCCTCGTGGTCCAGCACGTGCTGGTTCAGGCCCTCGCGCTCGAACAGGTCGAGGTTGGCGAGGCCCACGGCCGCCGAGACGGGGTGGCCGCCGAAGGTGTAGCCGTGCAGGAAGGTGTTGTCGCCCCGGTAGAAGGGCTCGGCCAGCCGGTCGGAGATGATGCAGGCGCCGATGGGGGAGTAGCCCGAGGTCATGCCCTTGGCGCAGGTGATCATGTCCGGGACGTAGCCGAACTTGTCGCAGGCGAACATCGTGCCGAGGCGGCCGAAGGCGCAGATGACCTCGTCCGACACCAGCAGGACGTCGTACTGGTCGCAGATCTCGCGCACGCGCTGGAAGTATCCGGGCGGGGGCGGGAAGCAGCCGCCCGCGTTCTGGACCGGCTCGAGGAAGACCGCGGCGACGGTGTCGGGGCCCTCGAAGAGGATCTGCTGCTCGATCTGGTCGGCGGCCCAGCGGCCGAAGGCCTCGGGGTCGTCGCCGAAGATCGGGGCGCGGTAGATGTTGGTGTTGGGGACCTTGTGCGCGCCGGGCACCAGCGGCTCGAAGGGGGCCTTCAGGGCCGGGAGGCCGGTGATGGACAGGGCGCCCTGCGGGGTGCCGTGGTAGGCGACCGCGCGGGATATGACCTTGTGCTTGGTGGGCTTGCCGGTGAGCTTGAAGTACTGCTTGGCCAGCTTCCAGGCGGTCTCCACGGCCTCGCCGCCGCCGGTGGTGAAGAAGACCTTGTTGAGGTCGCCCGGCGCGTGGCCGGCGAGACGCTCCGCGAGCTCCACGGCCTTGGGGTGGGCGTAGGACCAGACGGGGAAGAACGCGAGCTCCTGGGCCTGCTTGAAGGCGGCTTCCGCGAGCTCCACGCGGCCGTGACCGGCCTGGACCACGAACAGGCCGGCGAGACCGTCGAGGTAGCGCTTGCCCTTGTCGTCGTAGATGTAGGTGCCCTCGCCCCGGACGATGGTCGGGACCGGGGAGTTCTCGTACGAGGACATGCGGGTGAAGTGCATCCACAGGTGGTCGTACGCGGTGCGGCTGAGGTCCTTGGAGCTCACGGTTATCGGGTCCTCACGGTTATCGGGTTCCCCACATGTAGGTCTGCTTCTTCAGCTTCAGATAGACGAAGCTCTCGGTCGAGCGGACGCCGTCGAGCGCCCGGATGCGTTTGTTGATGACGTCCAGCAGCTGGTCGTCGTCCTCACAGACGATCTCCGCGAGGATGTCGAACGAGCCCGCGGTCATCACCACGTACTCGACCTCGGACATGTCGGTGAGCGCCTCGGCTATGGACTCGACGTCGCCCTCGATGTTGATCCCGACCATCGCCTGCCGGCGGAAGCCCACGGTGAGCGGGTCCGTGACGGCGACGATCTGCATCACGCCCTGGTCGAGCAGCTTCTGCACGCGCTGGCGCACGGCCGCCTCGGACAGGCCGACGGCCTTGCCGATCGCGGCGTACGGCCGGCGGCCGTCCTCCTGGAGCTGTTCGATGATGGCGAGGCTGACGGCATCCAGGTGGGGCTTGCCGCCGGTCCTGGACTCGCGGGAGTCCCTCTGCTCTGCGCTTCGACTGGCCACGGCCTCACTGTGCACGACGTATCGACAGTTCCGCAAGGTCGGGGCAATGAAATTCGTTGTTTACGTGAGTGAGATCTGCGAATTCCGCAGCCTTCATAGGATCGGGGGTGTTGAAAACGCGGAGCAGCGGATTAGTGTGGGTGTCTCAGTCGATGGACACCTGCGAAGTTGGAGGGCTGGTCAGTGAGCACCGAGCTGGGGCGGCTGCGGAAACTACAGAACTACATCGCCGGTGAGTTCCGGGACGCCGCCGACGGACGGACCACCGAGGTGGTCAACCCCGTGACCGGCGAGCCGTACGCGACCGCGCCGCTGTCCGGACGGGCCGACGTGGACGCCGCGATGGCGGCCGCCGCCGCGGCCTTCCCCGGCTGGCGGGACACCACGCCCGCCGAGCGGCAGAAGGCCCTCCTGAAGATCGCCGACGCCTTCGAGGACCGCGCCGAGGACCTCATCGCGGCCGAGGTGGAGAACACGGGCAAGCCGATCGGGCTGACCCGCTCCGAGGAGATCCCTCCCATGGTCGACCAGATCCGCTTCTTCGCGGGCGCGGCCCGGATGCTGGAGGGGCGCTCGGCCGGCGAGTACATGGACGGGATGACGTCCATCGTCCGCCGCGAGCCGGTCGGCGTCTGCGCGCAGGTCGCGCCGTGGAACTACCCGATGATGATGGCCGTGTGGAAGTTCGCCCCGGCGATCGCGGCCGGCAACACGGTCGTCCTCAAGCCGTCCGACACCACCCCGGCCTCCACCGTCCTGATCGCCGACATCATCGGCTCGATCCTCCCCAAGGGCGTCTTCAACGTCATCACCGGCGACCGTGAGACCGGCCGCCTGATGGTCGAGCACCCCACCCCCGCGATGGCCTCGATCACGGGCTCGGTGCGGGCCGGCATGCAGGTCGCCGAGTCGGCGTCCAGGGACCTCAAGCGGGTCCACCTGGAACTGGGCGGCAAGGCGCCGGTCGTCGTCTTCGAGGACACCGACATCGCCAAGGCCGTCGAGGACATCTCGGTGGCGGGCTTCTTCAACGCCGGCCAGGACTGTACGGCGGCCACCCGCGTCCTCGTCCAGGAGTCCATCCACGACGAGTTCGTCGCCGCGCTCGCGAAGGCCGCGTCCGAGACGAAGACCGGGCAGCCGGACGACGAGGACGTGCTGTACGGCCCCCTCAACAACCCCAACCAGCTGGGCCAGGTCACCGGCTTCATCGAGCGGCTGCCCGCCCACGCCAAGGTCGAGACCGGTGGCCACCGGGTCGGCGAGAAGGGCTACTTCTACGCCCCGACCGTCGTCTCCGGCGTGAAGCAGGACGACGAGATCATCCAGAAGGAGGTCTTCGGTCCCGTCATCACCGTCCAGTCCTTCTCGGACGAGGAGCAGGCGGTGGCATGGGCCAACGGCGTCGAGTACGCCCTCGCCTCCTCGGTGTGGACCCGGGACCACGGCCGCGCCATGCGGATGTCCAAGAAGCTCGACTTCGGCTGTGTGTGGATCAACACCCACATCCCGCTGGTCGCCGAGATGCCGCACGGCGGCTTCAAGAAGTCCGGCTACGGCAAGGACCTCTCGGGCTACGGCTTCGACGACTACACCCGCATCAAGCACGTCATGACCTCCCTGGACGCGTAGTTGACGGACCACAGCAGGGAGGGGCGTGCCGTGCGCACGCCCCTCCCCTCTCGCCGCTCCCTGCTGCGCGCCCTCGGCGGCACCGCCGCGCTGGGCACCCTCACCGGCTGCGGGGTACAGGCCGCGTACGTCCCCGCCGGGGACCGGGCGGCCGCCGACGTCTCCGCCACCGACAAGCACCTGACCTGGGCCAACTGGCCGCTCTACATCGACACGGACGACGACGACGCGACGAAGCGGCCCACGCTGGACGCCTTCACCGAGCACACCGGCATCTCCGTCGACTACGTCGAGGAGATCAACGACAACGACGAGTTCTTCGGCAAGATCAGTCCGGCGCTGATGAACCACCAGCAGACCGGCCGCGACCTCGTCGTCATCAGCGACTGGATGTGCGCGCGGTTCGTACGGCTGGGCTGGGTGCAGGAGATGGACCGCTCCCGCCAGCCGAACGTCACCGAGTACCTCGACCCGCTGCTCCGTTCGCCCGCCTTCGACCCGGGGCGCGAGTACACCGTGCCGTGGCAGTCCGGCATCACCGGCATCGCCTACGACCGCCGCAGGCTCGGCCGCGAGATACGCGGGGTCGCCGACCTGTGGGCCGGTGACCTGAAGGGCCGCGTCACCCTCCTCTCCGGCCTGGACGAGGCGTTCGCGCTGCTGATGCAGGGCAAGGGCGTCGACGTCACGAAGTGGACGGCCGACGACTTCCACGCCGTGTGCGACCAGGTGGAGAAGGAGGTCCGGGCCGGCCAGATCCGCCGCTTCACCGGCAACGACTACACCAAGGACCTGGTCAGCGGCGACGTCCTCGCCTGTCAGGCCTACTCCGGCGACGTCATCCAGCTCCAGGCCGACAACCCGGACATCCGCTTCGTCGTCCCCGAGGAGGGCGCGGAGCTGTGGTCGGACTCCCTGATGATCCCCGACCTCGCCCGGCACAAGGCCAACGCCGAGCGTCTGATCGACTACTACTACGACCCCGAGGTCGCCGCCGAACTCGCGTCCTGGGTGAACTACGTCTGCCCGGTCCCGGCCGCGCAGGCGGTCCTCGCCGACTCCGACGACGAGGACACGGCCGCCCTCGCCCGCAATCCGCTGATCTTCCCCGACAAGGCCATGCGCGACCGCCTGGCGATCGCCCGTGACATCACCTCCGCGGAACGACTGGAGTTCGCCAAGCGCTGGAACGTGATCGTGGGCCTGTGACGGGCCGGGGACGGGCCTGACGTCAAGGCCACCGCTTGGCGGCGGTCGGCCGGGCGGCTCCTGCCGGAGCGCCCCTGTCAGGCCGCGGGCCGTACGAGGCCGGACTCGTAGGCGAAGGCCACCGCCTGGACCCGGGCGCGGGCGCCGATCTTGGCGAGGATGTGGCTGACGTGGCTCTTCACGGTCGTCGGGGCGATGGACAGCCAGTCGGCGATCTCGGTGTTGGACCAGCCGGAGGCGACGGCGACGAGGACGTCGCGTTCCCGTCCGGTGAGCGTGCCGAGTCCGGATGTGCGGGGGAGAGGGCGGGTGGTGCGCTGTTGCCGGACCGTCTCGATGAGCGCGCGCGTCAGACCGGGGGTGATGACGGCGTCTCCGGCGGCCACGATGCGGACGGCCGCGGTCAGTTCCTCCGGGGCGGCGTCCTCGAACAGGAACCCGCCGGCTCCGGCGCGCAGCACGGCGTAGGCGTACCCCTCGTGGCCGGCGGGGGCGAGGACCAGGACGCGGGGAGGGCGCGCCTGTGCCGTCACCGGTTCCAGGGGGCGGGGGAGGTGGGCCGGCCGTGCGATGCGCCGGACGGTCTCGATGCCGTCCGCCCCGGCGTGGCGGCTGTCCATCAGGACGACGTCGGGGCGGAGCGAGGCGCTCGTCAGGACCGCCTCGGCCCCGCTCACCGCTTCCCCGACGACGTCCAGACCGGGCTCGGCGGCAAGGAGCACGCGCAGGGCGAGGCGTTGCAGGGACCGGTCGTCGACCACGAGTACGGAGACCATGTCTGTCTTCTCCCTGCCGGCGGCGAGGCCGCCTTGTGCGAAACGAAACAGTTTCGTTCCTTACGCTACCGCGGCGCGTGTAAAGCCGGAATCAGTCGGCGGGGGTCGTCCGGATGGCCGCGATGTCGAACTGGAGGCGGACCTTCTCGCTCACCATCGCGCCGCCCTCCGCCAGTCTCTGGTTGTAGGTCAGGCCCCATTCGGAACGGTTGATGGTGGTCGTGCCGTCGAAGCCGGCCCGCTCGTAGCCGAACGGGTCGGTGACGTGGCCGATGTAGGTGAGATCCAGGTCGACGGGACGGGTGCGGTTCCTGATGGTGAGGTCGCCGGTCATGCGGTAGACGTCGTTGCCCGCGAGACGCACGGCCGTGCTCGTGAAGCGCATCCGCGGATAGGCGCGGGCGTCCAGGAAGTCCCGGCCGACGAGATGGGCGTCGCGCTGTTCCACGCCGGTGTCGACGGACGCCGTGGACAGGGTGATCTCGGCCCGGGAGCGGGCCGGATTGCGGCCGTCGAAGAAGAGCCGGCTCTCGTACTCGGTGAAAGCCCCGCGCACGGTCGTCACCAGGGCGTGGCGGACGGAGAAACCGATACGGCTGTGCGCGGGGTCGATCATCCATTCCCCGGTCAGTGCCGCCAGGGCGGGATCGGGCAGCCCGCCGACGGGGGTGAAGGCCGGTGACTCGTGGGGGAGTTGGGGGGCGGTGGGGGGAGCCGGGCGGCGCAGGGACGCAGCACGGGTGAACAGGTTCATGGTTCACGTGATTACGGCACGACGGGAACCGTCGCAAGGTGCTCCAGAACTCGCACACATGGCCGACACCATTTCCACCGGTCAACGCTCCTTGAGCGCCACCGGGATGCGGTCCAGCACCGGGTGGGGCACCAGGCCGTAGTGGTAGAAGTCCACGGCGTCGGCCCTGCCGGGAGCGGTGGCCGCGGCGGTCTTGGCCGCCAGCTGCGCGGCGGACCCGGTGTCGGGGACCCCTGGGCGCAGCACCGCGCGCAGCGAGCAGCCGTCCGCGAGGGCGGACCGGTAGGCGGCGGTGTCGGCCGCGATCCGCTCCGGGTCCCGCGCGTAGGCGAGCATCGCGTAGCCGGGGACGACCGCGCTGACCGCGGCCGGGTCGACACCCGTCCGCCAGGCCTCGTCGACGGCGAGCGGGCCCGTCGGCAGGCCGTCCGCGTAGCCCTTGATCGCGCCGGTGAGATCGAGGAAGACCAGCCGTGAGCCCTCCGCGGCCACCGCCTCCGCCACGGCGGCCGCGAGCGAGGTGACCGTCCCGGTGCGGGTGCGGACGTAGGCGGCGACGGGCTCGGGGAGCTCCCACGGCCGGGGATCCCCGCCGTCCAGGACCCGGCCGGCCGCCCGGGCCGCCTCGGCTCGCGCGGCGCCCGCGTCCACCCCGGCGGACTCGGCGTGCCGTACGCAGTGCGGGCAGAAGCACAGGCCCAGCAGGAAGTCCTCCAGCGGGCCCAGCGGGACGAAGCTGCGCTCGTGGTGGTAGCCGTGGCCGAAGGTGCCGTAGTGGAGGGATTCGGCGACCACCGCGTCCATGCCCAGCCGGGCCACCGAGCGGGCCAGTGCGACGGCGTACGCCCGCACGTCGGGGTGGGCCGGGCAGAGGTCGGCCGGTGCGGCCCGGTCGCCGAAGCAGTTCTCCTGGGTGACGTCGGGGTGGGCGAGGCCGAGCGTGGTGTTGTGCAGGAACACGGTCCAGCCGTGCAGCGCGGCGCCCCGCTCCGCCGTCTGTCTGCGTACCTCGCGCAGCGGCTCCTCCTCGGCGCCCGCCTGGACGGGAGGTGTCAGACGCAGTCCGTCGAACAGCCCGGCCGGCGGGACGAAGTGGGCGCCGTCGTGGCGCAGGGTGACCCGCGCCGGACCGTGCGGGGTGACGTCGCGGGCGCGGTGGTAGGCGGCGGCGACGGTGAGGGTGTCGCAGCCGTACGTCCCCAGGACGCGGTCGAGCACCGAGCTCACGCCCTCGGCGCGCAGATCCTCGACGAAGGCGTACGTCGACGCCGTGGACGTTTCCATGCCCAGCCCCTCCGGGGAGTCAGTTGCCGTTGCTGTTGCCGTGGTTGTCCCGGGCCCGGGGAGAGCCGAGGACGTGGGAGATCTCCAGACCGGTGCGGACGACCATCGGGCCGACCTCGCGGACCCGGGCCGGCGTCATCCGGGTGGTGAGGCCGGAGACGCTGACCGCCCCGACCGCCGCGTCGGTGTGGTCGAAGACGGGCGCGGCGACGCACCGCACCTCCGGCTCGTTCTCACGGTCGTCGATGGCGTAGCCCTCCCGCCGGACCCGGGCCAGCTCGGCCCGCAGCCGCTGCGGGTCGGTGGTCGTGTGCGGGGTGACCGGCGGCATCCCGGCGGCGACCACGACCCGGAACTCCTCCTCGCCCAGCCAGGCGAGGATGGCCTTGCCGACGGCGGTGCGGTAGGCGGGGACCCGGCTGCCGACCCGGGAGGCCATCCGGACGTTGGTCTCGTTCTCGACCTTGTCGATGTAGACGACGTCCGGCGGTTCGTACACCACCAGGTGGCAGGTCTCCCCGACCGCGTGCTGGAGCAGTCTCAGCGGCTCGGTGGCCACGGTCCGCAGGTCCAGCGAGGAGAGATAGGCCTGCCCGAGCCGCAGGGTGCCGTGGCCGAGCCGGAACCACCCGGTCTCGCGGTCACGGACCAGCAGGTCGGCCTCCATCAGGGGCGTGGTGAGCCTGAGCACCGTGCTCTTGTTGATGCCCAGCTCCTCGGCGAGCCGGGTCAGCGAGAGCCCCCGGCCGGTGCCGGCGTGGTCGCGGATGTGCTCGAGGACGGTGAGGGCGCGGCGCAGCGAGGAGGACTGGTTGCGGCGGGCCGACGATCCGGAGGCGGATCCCGATGTGGCGGTCAAGTCGTACTCCTCGGCAGCAGTCCCCGGGCGACGGTGTCGCGGGCGGTGGCCAGGTGCCGCCCGGCCCGGGCGAGGGAGATCTCGTGGTGGCCCGGGAAGAGCGCGTCGACGTCGAGCGCGGCCAGCAGGGTGAGACTGGCCGCGTACTCGGGCACGCGGCTGTCGTGCAGATTCTGCAGTGAGATCCGGCCCCCGGTGAAGACGCAGTCGCCGGAGAAGAGGGCGCGGTGACCGGGGGTGCGCAGGTGGTAGCAGGTGTGGCCGTCGGCGTGGCCGGGTGTCGCGACGGCCCGCAGGACCACCCCGCCGCCGAGGTCGACCTCCTCGCCGTCGGCGATGGGTTCCACGCGGGGGCAGGGGGCGAAGGTGTAGTCGGGCGGGTAGACGCCGGCGGCTCTGCCCCTGTCGACGCTCAGGCCGCGTTCGTCCCCGGTGGCGATCCAGTCCACCGCCGCGGCTCCGGCCCGCACGCGCAGGCCGGGGTACCGCTCGGCGAGCGCGGCGGCCCCGCCCGCGTGGTCGGCGTGGCCGTGGGTGAGGAGGAGGTGGTCGGGGGGCGTGCCGTCGAGGGGGAGCGCGCAGCGGCCCGCGCCGGCGTCGACGAGGGCGGTGTGCCGGCTGCCCCTGACCAGGTAGACGTGGCAGTCCAAGGGGTCGGAGAGGTCGAAGCCGGCGGCTCCGCTGGCGACGAGGGTGACGTGATCGGTCAGTCGCACGACGGCTCCCCGAGTCCTCGTACGGCGGCTGCCACGACCCGCGCCGCCAGCTCCACCTCCGCCAGGTCCACCGACTCCTCCGCCGAGTGCGCGTCCGCCACCGAACCCGGGCCGAAGACCACCGACGGGATTTCGGCCCTGGCGAGCTTGCTGGCGTCCGTACCGAAGGGCATGCCGCGGATCTCGGACGGCCGTCCGTGCTCGTCCAGTGCCCGGCGCAACGCGGTGACGACGTCCGCGTCCGCCGCGGTGTCCAGGGCCGGGTCCACCGTGAACGGCGAGTCCACCTCCGCGCCCAGCGCGGTGAGTTCGGCACGGTCGTGCTCCCACACGGTCTCCGGGTCCTCGCCGGGGAGCGTGCGGCGGTCGACGTCCACCTCGCAGCTGTCGGGGATGGTGTTGGGACCGGTGCCGCCCCGGACACGGGTGACGGAGCGGGTGGCCGAGCCGAGGAGGGGGTGCGGCGGGACGGCCGGAGGACTGCCGGCCAGGTGGGCGATGACGGGGGCCATCAGGGTGATCGCGTTGACGGCCTCCTCGGGGCGCGAGCTGTGTCCGGCGCGCCCCCGTGTCCGCACGGTGTAGCGGACGACTCCCTTGTGCGCGACGGCCGGGACCAGCCCGGTCGGTTCGCCGACGATCGCGCCCACGACCGGGCGGTCCGTGAGCGCGTCCACCAGGTGCAGGACCCCCAGGCAGCCGTGCTCCTCGTCGCAGACCCCGGCCAGCACCACGGTGTACGGCGGTGGGCCGTCCCCGGCGGCGAGTTCGGCGAGGGCCAGCAGGAACGCGGCCAGCGGGCCCTTGGCGTCGCAGGCGCCCCGCCCGTACAGCCGGCCGTCGTGGACCGCGCCGTCGTACGGATCGACGGTCATGCCGTCCGTCTCGACCGTGTCGAGGTGCGACTCCAGCAGGACCACCCCGGGAGCGCGGCCCGGCACGACGGCCACCACGTTGCGGCGTCCCGGCAGCACCTCGGGCAGCTCGGCCCGCACACCGCGCCGTTCCAGCCAGTCCCGTACGTACTCGGCGACCGCCGTCTCACCCCCGTCGGCCGCCCCGTCCCGGGGGTTGACGGAAGGGATCCGTACGAGGTCCCGCAGGAGGTCCTCCACCGAGGTCGGGTCCGGCGTCAGGTCCGGTGTCATGTCCGGCGCTCCCTCGCGTAGACCAGCAGCAGGCCGATGATCAGGACGCCGAGCACGACCTGCCGTACGCCCTCCGAGAGGTTCCACGAGGTCAGCAGCGCGGTGAGCAGTGTGAGCAGCAGGGCGCCGCCGACCGTGCCGAGGAGGTGGCCGCGCCCGCCGAGGATGGAGGTGCCGCCGAGCACGACCGAGGCGATGGACAGGAGCTGGTAGGGGTTGCCCATGGTCAGTGAGCTGGTGCCGGTGAAGCCGAGCAGCACCAGGCCCGCCACGCCGGCGAGCAGCGCGCAGGACACGTACGCCGTGAACGCCGTCGACACGAGCGGCACCCCGGACGCCCGGGCCGCGTCCTCGCCGGCGCCCAGCGCGAAGGCGTACCGGCCGGTGCGGGACAGGTGCAGCAGCCAGAACGCGGCGGCCGTGACGAGCAGCCACAGCAGGAACGACCGGGGGACGCCCAGCAGTCGGCCGCCTGCGAGTGAGTCCAGCAGCGGAAGGTGCGCCGAACTCGGGGAGCCGTCCGTGTAGACGAGCAGGGTGCCCGACAGGATCGTTCCCGTGGCCAGTGTCATCACCATCGGCGGAACCCGCAGCCAGACGACCCCGGCCGCGTTCACCGCGCCGACGAGCGCGCTCAGCAGCAGCGCCACCGTCATAGCCGCGGCGCCACCGCCCGTGCCGGAGGCGACCTTGGCGCACACCACCGCCGACAGGGCCACCACACCGGACACCGACAGGTCGATGCCGCTCATCATGACGACCAGGGTCTGGCCGACCGCGACGATGCCCAGGAAGGACGCCGTCTGCACCAGGTAGCGGAAGCTGGAGACGGTGTCGAAGCCGTCCGCGAACAGGATCGCGGCGAGCCAGGTGACGGCCAGCACGCCGAACGCCCAGGTCGCTCTGCCGCCGTTCTGCAGCGCCAGGCCGCTCATACGGCCGCCTCCCTCGTGAGGTACGTCTTCAGGGCGAGCGCCACCACGAGGATCACGCCCTGCAGGATGAGCTGGTAGAAGGGCGAGATCCCGGTGAAGAGCAGGAGATTGGTGAGCAGGCCGATGACCAGCGCGCCCAGGACCGTGCCGCGCATCCGGCCGACTCCGCCGAAGAAGCTGATGCCGCCGAGCACCGAGGCGGCGATGGAGTTGAGCGTGTAGGGGGCGCCGATCGTCGGGTCGGCCGAGCCGGTCTGGATCGCGAGGCCGATCCCGGCGAGTCCGGCGAACGCGCCCGCCAGCGCGTATCCGCCGATCTTCACGCCCCGGGTGTGCAGGCCGCTGGCGTAGGCGCCGTGTTCGTTGCCGCCGACCGCGTACAGGGCGAGGCCGTGGCGGGTGGTGCGCAGCAGTTTCCACAGGGCGAGGACGAGGGCGATCGCGACGGCCGGCAGGGCTATGCCGTTCCAGCCGTTGTTGTACGCGTTCACCAGCCCGCCCGGTACCGCGCCGCCCGGCTGCGGCAGGACCACCAGGGTGACCCCGCCCCACAGGAAGGAGGCGGCGAGGGTCACCACGATCGGCGGCAGTCCGGCGTAGGCGACCAGCGTCCCGTTGACCGCGCCCGCCAGGGCGGCCGTGCCCAGGGCGAGCACCGCGGCCGTGACGACTCCGCCGGCGCCCCGGGCGTCGTAGGTGGCGAACACGGCCATGGCGAGGCCGAGCACCGCGCCCAGCGAGAGGTCGATCCCGCCGAGCAGCATCACCGTCGTCTGGCCCGACGCGGCGAGGACCAGCGGCAGGAACTGGGCGGAGAGGATGGTGACGGAGGCGGGGGTGAGCAGGCTGGAGTCGTAGTGCTGGTAGGCGATCAGCAGCACCAGCAGCAGCGCCGCCAGGGCGAGGAGGTCGGTGCTGCCGCGTGCGGCACCGAGGAGGCGCTCACGCATGGACCACGCCCCCGGTGCCCATCACCGACGACCTGACCAGACGTTCCTCCGTCAGGTCGGGTCCCGTGAGGCGGTCCACGACCGTCCCCTCGTACAGGACGGCCACCTCGTCGCACAGGCCGACCAGTTCCATGGTGTCTCCGGAGGTGACGAGCACCGCGAGGCCGTCGTCGGCGAGGCGGCGCAGCAGGTGGTAGATCTCGCGCTTGGTGCCGATGTCGATGCCCCGGGTCGGTTCGGCGAGCAGCAGGACGCGGGGCGCGGTGGGCAGCCACTTGGCGAGCGCGACCTTCTGCTGGTTGCCGCCGGAGAGGCGGCGGGCCTCCTGCGCGGGGGAGGCCGCCTTGATGCGCAGCCGTCCGATCAGGTCGTCGACGAGGGCGGTCTCGGCGCCGCGCGAGACGGTGGTGAGCCGGCTCGCGGGTGCCAGGGCGCGCATGCTGGGCAGGGCGAGGTTGTCGCGGACGGCGCGCACGGTGTGGACGCCCTCGGTCTTGCGGTCCTCGGGGACGTAGGCGATACGGCGCCGGATGGCGTCCCGGGGCGAGGAGAGCCGCAGCGGACGGCCCTCGAAGGTGATGTCCCCGGTGTGGCGGGCGAGGCCGAACAGGGCGCGCAGCACTTCCCGCTGTCCCTGTCCCTGCAGTCCGCCGAGGCCGGTGATGCGGCCGGGCACGAGGTCGAGGTCGACGCCGGCGCAGGCGCGGGGGACGGTGAGTCCCCGGACCCGGAGCAGGGGGTCGGGGCCGGCGGCCGTCGCCTTCGCCGGGAACAGGTTGGACAGTTCCCGGCCCACCATCAGCCGCACGATGTCGTCGTGATCGGTCTGCCGCCGTTCCCGGGTCGCCGTGACCGCCCCGTCCTTCAGGACCGTCAGCCGGTCGCCGATCGCGAAGAGTTCGGCCATGCGGTGGCTCACCAGGATCACCGAGCCGCCCTGGTCGCGCAGTTCGCGCGCCACCCGGAAGACGGCGCCCACCTGGTCCTCGTCGAGCGCCGAGGTGGCCTCGTCGAGGATGAGCAGCCGGGGCTCGCCCGCCAGCGCCTTGGCCAGTTCGACCAGTTGCCGGCTGCCCAGCGGCAGCCGGCCGACCGGGGTGCCCGGGTCGACGTCGAGACCGACCCGGGCGAGCAGCGGCCTGGCCCGGGCCGCGAGGTCGCGGCGCCGGACCAGACCCCGGCGGGTGGGCCAGGCCCCGAGGAACACGTTCTCCGCGACGCTCTGGTGCGGGTTGAGGCTCAACTCCTGGTGGACGGAGCCGATCCCGGTGGCCCGGGCGCGGTGGGGAGACCACGCCCGGGGCACCGGGGTGCCGTCGAAGACGACACGGCCGGAGTCGGGCGCGAGGAGCCCGGTGACGAGGGAGAGCACGGTGGACTTGCCGGCCCCGTTCTCGCCGACCAGGGCCAGCACCTCCCCGGGCTCGACGTCGAAACTCACGTCCGTCAGCACCCGGTTGCCCGCGAACGACTTCGACACCTTCTCCACACTCAGCAGCGGCGGCACTGGGTCACCCGCTCACTTGCCGATGAGCTTGTCGATCTGGGACTGCGGGATGTCGTTGATCGGGTAGGAGTCGTCGGGCTCGGCGGGCTTGGCGTACTGGGAGAGGTTGCTGTCGGTGATCTCGGGCAGCGGGACGACGACGTTGTGCGGCACGTTCACACCCTCGCGGTGGGCGACGGCCGCCTCCAGGGCGATCACCGAGAGGTAGTTGGGCTGGGCGGTGGCAAGAGAAGAGAAACCTTCCTTCTGCTTGCTCTGCCACAGCTTCAGGAAACCGTTGTAGTTCTCGCCGGTGATCGGGACCAGCTTCTTGTCCTGCTTGACCAGCGTCTGCAGCGCGGCCGCCGACAGCGCCCCGCCCTGCGAGAACACCCCGTCGATGTCCGGGTGGGCGGAGTAGGCGGCGGCGAAGGCCTGGGCGGCCGGCGCGAGGTTGTACTCGCTGTGCACATTGCTGACGATCTTGATGTCCGGATACTTCTTGAAGACCGCCGCGGCCCCCGACCACCGGTCCTCGCTGACGGCCACACCGGCCGGGCCGTTCATCGCGATGACGCTGCCCTTGCCGTTCAGCTTCTTGGCCAGCCAGGTCGCCATCATCGAGCCCCAGGCCTTCTGGTCCGTGCCGACCGTGATCACCTTTTTGGAGGTCGGCAGCGAGTCGAAGGCGACGACGGTGATGCCCGCGGCCACGGCCTGCTCCAGCGCCGGGTTGAGCGCGGTGGAGGAGCCCGCGTCGACGAGGATCACGTCGTACTTCTGCTGGATCATGGCGCGGATCTGGGCGATCTGCTGAGAGGTGTCGCCGTTGGCGTTGAAGGTCTTGAAGGAGGACACCTTGCCCGCCGACTTCAGCTTGTCGACGTCCGTCTGCAGCATCTTCAGGGTCTGCTGCATCCACGACGGGGTCAGGTAGATCGTCGACCAGCCGACTCTCAGGTTCTTGGCCGTGGCGGGCGAGGCGCTGGCATCCGCGGCAGCCGTGTCGCTGTCCGACTGGACGTTGCACGCGGCGACCCCGGCCAGAGCGCAGAGGGAGGCGGCGACGGCCACCGCACCACGTACGGAACGAGCGTTCATCGAAGTTCCTCGAATCCCTCGAAGGGTGCCCGGGCCGTCGAAAAGGGCCCGGATGACGGGTGAGTGGGGGGTGAGGACCGGCCTGTTGAGAGGGGAACGTAGGAGGTGAGCTCAGGCGGGCACCACTTGTGCAACACAAAATTTCGCATTGCACAACAGCCCCGCTCCAGGGCCCCTCCGGACCTCGTCGGCGGCTTTGCCATCTCTTTACAACCCGGTCCCCCGCTGCCTCGTCTCTCCGCTCGATCCGTCAACGGACCGATGAAAGAGAGCGACACATGCGACGCATGTCCACAGCGGGCCTCGGTGCCCTGGCAGTCACGGGCGCGGCCCTGCTGATGAGCGCGGCCCCGGCGTTCGCCGACGGACAGTCGGCGAGCCCGGTGCCCAGCACCGCGACGAAGAGTTCCGGCACCCCCGTGTCAGAGGCCGCCAGCCCGGTGCCGAGCATCGAAAAGACGGCCGACGCTTCCACCGCCCCGACGGACGACGACCTGGCTTCGACCCCGGAGCCGAGCCAGGTCGGCCGCGTACCGAAGGGCGCCGCCGACACCGGTGTCGAGAAGCCCTCCGAGGGCAACGGCGGCCTGGTCGGAGTCGGTTCCGCCGCCGCCGCGTTCGCCGTGGCGGGCGCCGGCTTCTACGTCGTACGGCGCCGGAGGGCGACCGGCGCATGAGCCCGTTCTCCAGGCGCGCCCTGGCCGCCACCGCCCTCGCCGTGCTGCTCGCCGGCTGCGGCGGCCCGCCGGCCGACCGGGGCACCGACCCGGCCACCCCCAAGGCCACCACCGGAACCTCCACGGCCTCCCCGAGGCAGACCACGCAGGCCGCGCGTCCCCTCGCGCGGTCCGTACCGGTCGCGCTGCGGATCCCGGCCATCGGGGTCGACACCCCGGTGATGCGGCTCGGGCTGGCCTCCGACGGCAGCGTCGAGGTGCCCCCCGTCGAGAAGGACGACCGGGCCGGCTGGTACCGGCACTCGCCCACCCCGGGCCAGACCGGACCGTCCGTGATCCTCGGTCATGTCACCGTCGGCCAGTACGGCGACGGCGTCTTCCGGCACCTCGACGAGCTGGGCCGGGGCGACCGGATCACGGCGCGCCTGGAGAACGGCACCACGGCCGAGTTCGCCGTCACCGGCGTACGGACCGTCGACAAGAGCGAGTTCCCGACCGAGGACGTCTACGGGAACGTGGACCGGCCGGAGTTGCGTCTCATCACGTGCGGAGGTCCCCGCTCCGGGGACGGATACCGCGACAACGTGATCGTCTTCGCCGCCCTGATCCCCGCGGGAGAACGTTGAAACGGCCCGCTCGGTCCCGTGAGAGGGCGGCGTCCGAGCTGTTCGCCGCCCTCTACCCGCGCCTCGCGGGCTGGTGCCGCCGTCTCGTCGACGACGACGGCACCGCCCACGAGATCGCCTCGGAGGCCTTCACCCGCCTCTGGGCCCGCTGGACGTCCGTGGCGGAACCCCAGGGCTTCCTCTTCGTCACCGCCGCCAACCTGGTCCGCGACCACTGGCGCAAACTGGAGCGTGAGCGGCGGGCCGTGCGCCGGGCGACCGTCGAGGCCGCGGTGCAACCGCACGCCGAACAGGACGACCCGTCCGTCCGCCTGCTCGTGCAGTCGCTGCCCGACCGGCTGCGGGTGCCGATCCTGTTGCACTACTACGCTGACATGCCGATCAGGGAGGTGTCCGTGCTGACCGGGCGCAAGGAAGGAACCGTCAAGGCCGACCTGCACGCGGCCCGCGAACTGCTCCGCGCCCACTTGAGGAGAAGCTTTGATCACACCCGCTGACGACTTCGACGACGGCGCGGAGCCCGAGGAGTTCGACCCCGAGGACCCGCTCACGGTCATCCTGCGGCCGGCCCACGGCCACCTCGCCCCGCCGCCCGGCCGCTACACCGAGGTCCGCCGCGGCGCGGCCCGCCGCCGGCTGCTGCGCACGGCGGCCGGAGCCGCCGTGGTCTGCGCCGTCGCCGCCCTCGCCGTCCTGCTGCCGGGCACGCACGGCGGGCCCGCCACCCCGACGGTCCCGCTCGCCCCGCCGGCGGACCGGTACACGCCGACCGCCCCGGACACGCCGGTCCCGTCGGACGCCACGCCCGTGCCGGCCCCGTCCGTCGCGCCGGACACCTCGGCGCTGCCCGTCCCTTCCGAGGGGGCCCCGACCGGCGATGCGCAGTCCGCCACCGATGCCGCGACCAAGGCCCCCATCACCGCCGACTCCGTCATTGAGGACCGGAGCGCGATCGAGCCCTCGCTGGCGAGTACGCGCCGTTGAGGCCGGTGAACGCGCCGTAGCCGTCGCCCGCGGGTTGCTCCTACCATGGATGTCACCGTCGGGGGAGGGTGGGGGACGTGTCGCGCAGTACACCGCAGCCGTCGGGGCGCCGGCTGGAGGACTCGATCGCCTGGGCGGTCCGCAACGCGGACGGCGTCGTCGCCATCGCGGTGGCCCTCACCGTGGGCCTGCTCGACATCACCAACAAGGACTTCGACAACGACATCGTCACCGGCTCCATCCTGCTCGTGCTCGCCGCGCTGGTCTACGGCTCACTGACCGAGCGCCGGCGCCGGATGGCCGACATCCGGGCCGCCACAGCCGCCACCGGCCGCGCGATCGAGGACCTGGCCATGGTGCGCACCCTGGCCGGACCCGAGGTGGCCCTCGCGCACGAACAGGCCCGCCGCTCCACCGCCCGCTGGGTGTTCAAGGGCGGCACCGGCACCTATCTGCGGGCGGTCACCCTGCCGCAGTGCGTCCTCGAGGCGCAGCGCCAGCGCCGCGCCCTCACCATGAAGATCGACATCGTCAACCCGGCCGACGACCGGGTCTGCGAGGCCTACGCCCGTTTCAGACGCACCTTCGGCCACGGCGACACCGTCGGCTGGACCACCGAACGCACCCGCAAGGAGTCGTACGCCACCGTCCTGGCCGCCGGCTGGTACCGGCAGCGGCTGGACACCCTCGAGATCGACGTGCACCTGAGCTCCGTCGCCCCCGCGCTGCGCTTCGACCTCTCCGACACCTGCCTGATCATCACCCAGGACGACCCGCGCCGCGTCAGCCTGTACGTGGAGCGGGACCGGCCGCTGTACGACTACTACGTCACCGAGCTGCACCAGAGCCGCGAACAGGCCGTCAAACTCGATCTCCGGGAGGCGACCGCACTCAGCGACGAGCCGACCGTCGACGAGGTCAGACGCCTCCTCGACCGGCTCGGGCTGCCACTGCCGACCAGCTTCACCGACCGTGACGTCGGCGACATCATCGACAAGGCGCTGCGCGCGGAGGATCCCTACCGCACATGAGCGCCGCGGGGTGGGCGAGGGCCTTTCTTCCGGTGGGAGGAACGATGGACTACCCGGCCCTGGAACGGGCCGCCCGGCGGGGCGAGACCGCCGACCTGGTGCGGCACGCCGCATCGGAACTCCACGAGGTCGCCTCCGGCCGCCGCGTACTGCTCGCGGTGCGACATCCCCTGGGGTTCGTCTGCCTGCCCGTGCTGCGGGACGGCGCGGAGGGCGTCTGCGTCCACGTCTTCGGCCCCACGGGCCGGCTGCTGACGGACCATCAAGTGCACTCGCACAGCTGGGACCTGATCAGCACCGTGCTCTACGGCCGCCTGGACAACCGGCACATGAACGTCGAGGAGGACACACCCGCCCCCACCCACCGGCTGTTCGAGGTGCACAGCGAACCGTCCGGAGTGGACGAACTACGGCCCACCAGACGGCTCGTGCGCGCCCTGCCCGGAGCCGAGCAGTCCAGCGCGCGGGGCCAGACCTACGCCCTTCCGGCGGGCGAGTTCCACACCACCAGGGTGCCGGACGGCCGTCCGACCGCCACCCTGGTGCTGGGGCGGACCCTGCCCGGCCGGGCGGACCTCTCCCTGGGACCCCTGCGGGCCCCGGGCCACCGGGTGGTGCGCAGGACCTGCGACGCGGCCCAGACCGCCCGGATCGCCCGGGCCGCCCTCAGGAGGATCCATGAGCCCGAAGCCCCGTACGTCTGACCCCGCGTCCGACTACACCTCCGAGTGCCGTACCGCCGTGGCGGCCGCCGAGGCGGCGGGGGCACTGCTGCGCTCCCGCTTCCCGGACGGCTTCGCGGCCCGGCCCAAGGGCGAACTCGGCGATGTCGTCACCGACCTGGACCTGCTCGCCGAGCGCCTGGTCGTCGACCGGATCCGCGCCGACTTCCCGCACGACCGGATCCTGGCGGAGGAGGCGGGCGACGCGGCCGACGGCGACGGGGGCGCCCGCACCTGGCTGGTCGACCCGCTCGACGGCAGCAACAACGTGGTGATCGGGCTGCCCGTCTACGTCGTCGGCATCGCCCTGTGCGTCGACGGGACTCCGGTGGTCGGGGTGGTCCACGACCCGGTGGCCGGCCGGACCTGGTCGGCCCGGCACGGCGCCGGCACCCACGGACCGGCCGGCCGGCTCGCCCCCGCCCCCCGCCCGCCCGCCGCCGCGGGCCCGCTCCTCGCCTGGACCCAGGGCCACGCCGTACGCCGCGACGACCCCGTCGCCCGCGCCCTGCGCCACACCCTGGAACTCCGCTCCCGCCGCCTGCTCCAGCTCTGGGCGCCCCTGGTCGCCTGGACCATGCTGGCCCGGGGCGACATCGACGGCTTCGTCGGCTACCGCGCGGAGGCGATCGACCTGCCGGCGGGCGCCCTGCTGGCCCGCGAGGCCGGGGTGGCCCTGCGGCACCTGGACGGCACCGAGTTCACCGCCGGTTTCGCCGGCCCCGACACCGGCCGCTCCTTCGTCGCGGCCCGCCCGGAGACGCTGCCCGCCCTCCTCGACCTGGTGGCGGCCGCCGGGACACCGCTGCCGGGCAGGGTGCCGTAGGGGGTGCCGTTCGGATCATCCCGGGTCGAGGCGGTCCGAACGACACCCCCCGCGACGAGCGGGCGCCGCGGTGCGTCGCCTACCGCGTCACCGCCAGTGCCGTCACCGCCGCCGCCACCGCCGCGGTGGCCAGGACCGCACCCGTGCCGACCAGGCGGGCCACCGGTACCCGCACGCCGTACGCCACGCACCGCTCGTACCAGAGCAGGGTCGCCAGGGAGGCCCACGGGGTGATCACCGGGCCGGCGTTGGTGCCGATCAGGAGGGCGAGGAGCTGGTCGTGGTTGCCCACCGGGACCGCTCCCTCGCCGGCCAGGTAGACGGGCAGGTTGTTCAGCACGTTCGACAGCCCGGCGCCGACCGCCGCCGCGCGGAACAGGCCCAGGGTGCCGCCGTCGTGGCCGACCGCCGAGGCCAGCAGGTCGTGCAGACCGTGCGCGTTGACCGTCTCCACCACCAGGAACATCCCCGGCACCATCACCAGCAGCCGCCACGGCACGAGGGACCACCGCAGCGCCCGGCGGTCGCGCACCGCGAACACCGCGACGGCGACCGCGCCCGCCGTCGCGGACGCGATCCACAGCTCCACGTCGGCGACCAGGATGGCCAGCAGGAAGCCCGCACAGGCGAGCGCGCAGACCCGGAACACGACGGGATCGGCGGGCCGGTGCACACCGGGCGGCACATAGCGCAGGTCCGCCGCCCGGACGTCCTCCACGCGCGCCGCCCCCGGACCGCCCCGGAGGAGCCCCGCGGACTCGGTGCCGCGCCGCCCCCGGCGCCAGAAGAACCCCCACAGGCACGCCGTCGTCACCGCGATCGCCGCCAGCTGCGGGGCCCACATGCGGCCCGCAAGGCCCAGGGAGGACAGCGCGACCCGGTCGGCCGCCAGCAGGTTCGTGAGGTTGGAGACCGGCAGGAGGAGGCTCGCCGTGTTGGCCAGCCACACCGTCGTCATGGCGAGCGGGACCGCCGCGATGCCGACCCGGCCGGCCAGCGCCAGCATCACCGGCGTCAGCAGCACGGCCGTGGTGTCCAGGTTCAGCGCGATCGTCGTGACGGACGCGAAGGCCACGCACAGCAGGAACAGCAGCGGGTAACTGCCCCGGCCCGCCCGCGCGACCCGCGCCGCCACCACGTCGAACACCTCGGCCCTGCTGGTCAGTTCGGCCAGCACGATCACGGTGCCGAGGAACGCGAGGAGCGGTGCGATCCGGCTCATCGCGTCGCCCGCGTCGGCGGTCGGCAGCAACCCCGAGGCCACGCACACCAGCCCGGTCACGAGCAGACCGATCGCCACCCGGTCCAGCACATGCAGACGCCGTAAGACAGACACGGGGGAAGGGTCGCACAATTGTGCTCCACTGTGACCAGCGGGTTGCTGTGGAAACAGTCCAAAACGACGCTCGTTCATTGCACTATGAATACATGGGGGCTCGTCAGATGACCGGTGACACCGGGCCGTTGGACTTCTTCGTCAGTTACTCGCCCGCGGACGAACGGTGGGCGTCCTGGATCGCCTGGACCCTGGAGGAGGCCGGCTACCGGACCGTCCTTCAGGCCTGGGACTTCGTGCCGGGGACGAACTTCGTGGACTTCATGGACCGGGGCGTGAGCGAGTCCGCGGCCGTCATCGCGGTCCTGTCCCGGAACTACGAACGCTCCCGGTACGGCCGGATGGAGTGGCAGGCCGCCCTGCGCGCCGACCCGGACGCGCCCGAGCGCCGGCTGATCACCGTCCGGGTCGAGGACATCCCGGTGGAGGGGCTGCTCGCCACCATCACCTACGTCGACCTGGTGCCGGTGACCGACCCGTCCGACGCCCGCGACCTGCTGCTCACCCGGGTCCGGCAGGCCCTCGACGGCCGGGCCCGGCCCAGCCTGCGGCCCGACTACCCGGGGAACGGACAGCCCGTGCCGCCCGCCCCCGCGGTGCCGGTGGCCCCGCGCACCGGGCGGCCGCTCGGACGCCCCGGCTGGGCCGGCCGGCGCAGGCCCGCCGCGCCGCCCGCCTACCCGAGGGGCTCCGGGGCCGCCGGCGCGGCCCGCGAGGCGGTCACCGTGCTCCACCTGGCCGGGCCCGCCTTCGGGCGCGGCCAGGAACCCGCCGAGTTACAGGCGGCGATCTGGGGAGACCTCGTCGAGCTGACGGACGCCGGGGCGCCCCCACCCGACCTGCTCGTCGTCACCGGTGACCTCACCGCCTCCGGCAGCCCCCGCGAGTTCGACCAGGCGCTCGCCTTCCTCACCGGTCTGCGCGCGCTCCTCGGCCTCGAACCGCACCGGGTCGCCCTCGTCCCCGGCGGCCGGGACGTCAACCAGGCCGCCTGCCGTGCCTACTTCAGCACCTGCGAGGCCGACGAGATGCCGCCCCGGCCGCCGTACTGGCCCAAGTGGCGCCATTTCGCCCGGCTCTTCCAGGAGCTGTACCAGGGCCTCGACGCCGTCTTCGACAGCGACCAGCCGTGGACCCTCTTCCCCGTGCCCGAACTGCACACCGTCGTCGCCGGGCTCAACTCCTCGATGGCGTACAGCCATCGGCTCGACGACCAGTACGGGATGGTCGGACCCGAGCAGGCCGCCTGGTTCGCCCAGGCCCTCAGACCCTACGAGGAGGAGGGGTGGCTGCGGATCGGTGCGCTGCGCCACGCGCCCGGCACCGCCGCGCCGGGAGCGCCGCGCGCGGCGGCCGCCCAGGACGGCTCCGGGCCGCTGCGCGACACCGACGTGCTGGCCCGCCTCACCGCGCCCCGGCTGCATCTGCTGCTGCACGGTCCGACCGGCCCCGGCGCCCGCCCCGTGCTGACCACGGCCGGCGGCGAGCTGCCGCTGCTCGGCGCCGCCGGACCCGCCCGGCACCAGCTGCTGCGCATCGCCCGCGACGGGCTCGCCACCTGGCCCGGCCCCGGGGAACCGAGGCGCGACCGGGTCGAGTGGCGCCGGGCCCACCGCGCCTTCGCGCCCGAGGACCCGGAAGCTCCCGACGCCCGCGCCGCCACCGGCCCCGGGTCCGGCGCCGCCCCGGACCCCGAGCCGCGCTCCCTGCGGTCCCCGGCCGACATACTGCTCGCCCGGGTCGCCGAGGTCTGCCGGACCCGCCACGAGGGCGCCCAGATCCGCCCGGTCGCCTCGGACGTGCCCCAACTCCTCGTCACCTGGACCCAGTCGGGCTTCGTCCGCCAGCAGCGGGTCGCCGTGCACACCGGCACCCCGACCGCCCAGGACGTCGACCGGGTCGTCGCCCTGGTGCACGCGGCCGACTCCGAGACCGAGGCCGAACTCGTCCACGACGGCCCGCCACCCGCCCGCGAACTGCGCGACCTGGCCCGCCGCCGAGGCGTCCGGGTGCGCAGCTTCACCGAGTTCCAGGGCCTGCTGGACCTGCGTGCCTACGTCGCCGCCCAGAGCGAACGCCTGCGCACCGACCCCCGCTACCCCCCGGGCCTCTACCTCCCCCAGCGCTACCGCGAGATCGAGCGCCTCGACGCCGAGGACCAGGGCGGCCTGGTCGACGCCATGCTCCGCCTGCTCGACTCCGACCAGGGCCGGTTCCTGCTGCTGCTCGGCGACTTCGGCCACGGCAAGACCTTCGCGCTGCGCGAGCTGGCCCGCCGTGTCCCCGCCGAACTCCCGCACCTCGTACCGCTGTTGATCGAGCTGAACGCGCTCGACCGGGCCTACTCCTTCGAGGGGCTGGTCGCCGCGCACCTCGCCGCGCACGGCGTCGACAACATCGACCTGCGTGCCTTCCGGTACATGCTCCAGCAGGGCCGGATCGTGCTTCTCTTCGACGGCTTCGACGAACTCGTCACCCGCGTCACCTACGACCGCGCCGCCGAACGCCTCCAGGTGCTGCTGGACTCGGCCGTGGACAGCGCCAAGATCGTCGTCAGCAGCCGCACCCAGCACTTCCGCTCCCAGGGCCAGGTGCTGACCGCCCTCGGCGAACGTGTCGGCATGCTCCCGCACCGCAGGGTCCTCGCCGTCCAGGAGTTCACCCCGCAGCAGATCCGCGCCTACCTCGTGGGCCGCTACGACGGCGACGACCGGGCCGCCGACCGCAGGCTGCGCCTGCTGGACGCCATCCCCGACCTGCTCGCCCTGTGCCGCAACCCCCGGCTGCTGGGCTTCGTCGCCGACCTCGACGACGACCAGCTGCGTGCCGTCGCCGGAGCCGGCCGCGCCCTCAGCCCCGCCGGCCTCTACCAGGAGGTCCTCACCGCCTGGCTGACCTTCGAGCAGCAGCGGGCGGGCGGCGGCGCCGGCCGGGCCCCCGGGCTCAGTCTCGACCAGCTGTGGAGCGCGGTGACCGCGCTCGCCCTCAGACTGTGGCAGAGCGGCCAGGAGTCGCTCAGGCTCGACGAGCTGACCGACGTCGCGGAGACCCTCACCGGTCTGGCCGGCAGCCGGCTCTCCGCCGGACAGGCCGCGCACGCGGTCGGCTCCGGGAGCCTGCTGGTGCGCAGCGAGGACGGCGTGTTCCGGTTCATCCACGGCTCGGTCGTGGAGTGGCTCATCGCCCGCGAGTGCGCGGTGCGGCTGGCCGCGGGCGACAGCGCCCTGCTCGGCCGGCGCGGGCTCAGCCAGCTCGCCGTGGAGTTCCTCTGCGACCTCGCCGACCACCGGACCTGCCAGACGTGGGCCGAACACACCCTCGACACCAGCGACGACGGCGTGGCCCGGGCCAACGCCGTGAAGATCCTCTCCCGGCTGCGGGTGCCCGCCCACACCGACCTGCGCGGCGCCGCGCTCGCCGGGGAGGACCTCTCCTACCGGGACTTCTCACGGGTCGACCTCACCCGCGCCGACCTCACCGACGCCCGCCTCGTCGGCGCCAACCTCTCCGGCGCGGTCCTGCGGGACACCCGGCTGACCGGCGCCCGGCTCGACGGCGCCGACCTCACCGGGGCCGACCTGCGCGGCGCCGACCTGCGCCGGACCCGGCTGATCCGCACCGACCTGACCGGCGTCCGCGTCGAGGGCGGGCGCTGGCAGCGGGCCGCACTGATCGCCGCCACCACCGACGCGGGCCTGCCCGACACCCCCGAACTGGCCCCGGCCGCCTTCGCCCCCGGCATGGCGGTCGACGCCGGCTTCCGGCCCTCCGCCGTCGGCGTGCCGTACGGCTTCGACATGCGCACCAGCCGGCTGCCCGAGCCCATCTCCTACAGCCCCGACGGCGAACTCCTCGCCGTCGGCGCCGAGGACGGCGGAGTGCTGGTCTGCGACGCCGTCACCGGCACCGCCCTGCGCACCCTGGCCGGCCACACCGACCGCGTCTACGCCGTGAAGTTCCGGGACCGGGTCCTCGCCACCGGCAGCGCCGACGGGACGGTACGGCTGTGGGACCCGGTCTCGGGCCGCTGTCTGCACCTGCTGGAGATCCACCCGCGCGGGGTGTGGCCGCTCGCCCTCGACGCCGACGGCTCCCTCATGGCCACCGGAGACGCCGACGGCGTGGTCACCGTCTGGGACACCGCCACGGGCACCCCGCTGCACCGGCTGCCCGGCCATGTCGCGCCCGTCTACACCGTGGCCTTCGGACCGGGCAGCGCCACCCTGGTCACCGGGGACGCCTCCACCGCCGTCCGCCTGTGGGACCTCACGACCGGGCGGCGGACGGGGCAGCTGCCCGGGCATCGCGGCGCGGTGTACCGGGCGCGGTTCAGCCCGGACGGCCGGCTGCTGGCCACCGGCGACCGGGGTGACGAGCGGCGGGGCGGCACGGTCCGGATCTGGGATCTCGCCGACCGCGGCCTGCGCCACGAGTTCACCGGGCACACCGGCCGGGTCTACACCCTCGACTTCCACCCCGGCGGCCGGTACCTGGTGAGCGGGGACACCGAGGGCGAGGTGCGGCTGTGGGACCTCGCCGAAGGCGCGGCCGCCGGGCTGCTCGGCGGCTGCCGCGGGGCCGTCTACCAGGTGCTGTTCGATCCCGAGGGAACCCTGCTCGCGGCCGGGGACAGCCAGGGCGTGGTCCGGCTGTGGCGGGTCGTGCCCGAGTCCGACCCGGTGGCGGTGCCGCTGACCCGGCAGCCCGCCGAGCACCGCGGCTCGGTCTGGGTGTGCAAGTTCCGCCCGTACGCCGCGGGACCCGCAGGCTCCGCCCCGGACGCCGGTTCCCTCCTCGTGACCGGCGGCAACGACGGGGTCGTACGGCTCCACGACCCCGCCACCAGCCAGGGCCGCCGCATCCTGCGCGGCCACGGGCGGCGGATCGGCACCCTCTCCTTCAGTGCCGACGGCTCCCTGCTCGCGGCCGGCGGCAACGACGGCGTGATCCGGCTGTGGGACACCACCGCCGGGCGCCGGCTGCGGGAGCTGACCGGGCAGAGCGACCGCCTGGTCTCGGCCGTGTTCGGCTCGACGGGCACCCTGCTGGCCACCGCGAGCAGCGACGGCGACATGTACCTGTGGAACGCCTCGACGGGTGAGTACCAGCGCGAGCTGGACGTCGAGACGGACCATGTGTGGGCCGAGGCGTTCAGCCCGGACGGGGAACTGCTGGCCACCGCCAACGACGACGACACCGTACAGCTGTGGTACCGGGCCACCGGCGCCCATGTCACCACCATCGGCGAGCACTTCGGCCGGGTCCGCTCCATCGCCTTCCGGCCCGACGGCGGGACTCTGGCCACCGGCTGCGACGACCGCAAGGTGCGGGTCTGGGAGCTCGCCGAGGGCCGGATGAGCGCCGTCCTCGACGGCCACACCGACCGGGTGTACGCGGTGGCGTTCGCGCCGGACGGCTCCTGGCTGGCCAGCGCCTCCTGGGACGGGGAGGCGGTGATCTGGCGGGACGGGGTGGCCGTGCACCGGCTGTCCGCCCACACCGGCAAGCTGTGGACGGCGGCGGCCCATCCGCTGAGACCCCTGCTGGCGACCGCGGGCGACGACCGCACGGTCCGCCTGTGGGACGTCCGCACCGGCCGCGAGACGGCGGCGCTGAGCGGCCACACGGGCCGTGTCCTCGCCGTCGCCTTCAGCCCCGACGGCTCGCTGCTGGCCAGCGGCGGCGAGGACGGCACGGTCCGCCTGTGGGACGTCACCGCCGATGGCCCCGTGACCCTGCGCTCCACCCTGGTCGGCCTCCCCGGCGGCTGGGCCGCGCTGGCGCCGTCCGGCGGCTACAAGTACGAGGGCGACGTCACCGGCGAGTTCTGGCACGCGGTCGGCATGTGCCGGTTCGAACCGGGGGAGCTCGACGGGCATCTGCCGGGGGTGCGGAACGTGCCGCTGGAGGAGCCGTTGCGGTGAGGACCGCCCACTACCTGAGCGCGGCCATGATGATCCGGATGACGACCGGATTCGCGTCCTCGCTCTTGGCGTCCGTGGAGTTGACCGAGTAGACGAGGGTGCGGCTGAGGTCGCGGGTGGCGGCGATCGCCGAGCTGTAGCCGTACCGGGCACCGGACTTGACCCAGTAGACCCTGCCCGCCGACTCGAAGCGCTGGAGCCCCGCGCTGTAGGTGGCGCCCTCGATGTCCGCCGGGACCGTGAACATCTCCTTCAGCTGCGGCTCCGGCACGATCCGGCCCTTGAAGAGGGAGGTGAGCAGCCGCTCCAGGTCGGCGGTCGTGGAGATCATGTCCCCGGCGGCGAACCGGTCCGCCTGGTTCCACTCGGTGACGTCCAGGAACTCCGTCGTCCCGTCGGCCTGCTCCACCGCCTGGTAGCCGAGGTTGTGCGGGCCGAGGATGCGCGGGTCGGTGCCCGGGAAGTACGTGTCCCGCATGCCGGCCGGGGCCAGCACCAGCCGGGTGGCCTCGGAGGCGTACGACCGCCCGGTCACCTTCTCGATCAGCAGACCGAGAAACGTGTAGTTGATGTTGAGGTAGTGCTGCTTCTTCCCCGGGCGGAACTCCGGCTGCCCGGCGCCCGCCGACGCGGCGACCCGCTGCGGGGTGAGGGTGTCGTAGCGGTGGGCGTACACCTCCTCGAAGGTGTCGCCGAGACCGTCGCCCGCCGGGATGCCGCTGGTGTGGTTGAGCAGCTGCCGTACGGTGATCGGCCGGAACTGCCTGCCGAGGAGGCCGGGCAGGTAGTGCTGGATCGGCGTGTTCAGGTCGATCCGCCGCTCTGCCGCGAGCCGCAGCACGGCCGCCGCGGTCACCACCTTCGTCGTCGAACCGGCCCGGAACCGGGCGTCCGGGTCCGCGGGCGCGCCGCTCGCCAGATCGTGCACGCCCGCGCTGCCGCGCCAGGTGCCGTCGGTGCCGCCGACCCGGACCAGCGCGGCGGTCGCGTCGGCGTCCGGCAGGCCCGCGAGCGCGGCGGCCAGGGCCTCGGTGTCCAGGGCGCCCGCCCGCTGGACCGCGGGGGCCGCGAAGGCGGGGGCGGCGGCCAGCGGCCCGGCCGCCGCGAGGGCGAGGACGAGGGAGGCGGCGAGGGCGGTGGTGCGGCGGCGAGCACGCATACGGGGGCTCCAGGGGATCGGAAGATCGGTTCGGGGTTCGGGTCGATCCTCCGGGGCGGGACCGTCGTACCGGATCGTCGGCGGGGAGGGGACCGGCCCCTGACGGAACCCCGAGCAAGTGCCTTACGCAATAGGGGAGTTGACGGGGATGGCCCTTAAGGGTGCCGAAAAAGTGTTATCCCGTGGGTGCCGTCTCCGTCCCCACGGGTGTGATCTCCGACATTGCCAACAGCGGGGGCCCGGCTGAGAGGGTGCGGGCATGAGGACGTACGCCGGCGCCCAGGCCGGACGGCACTGGCGGGCCACCATCGCCGCCGCACAGGCCGGTGACCGGCACGCGCTGGACGAACTGGTGGCGGGCTGGCTCCCGCTGGTCTACAACGTCGTCGGCCGCGCCCTGAACGGCCACGCCGACGTCGACGACGTCGTCCAGGAGACCATGCTGCGCGCCGTCGGTAACCTGGGCTCGCTGCGGGACCCCGACAGCTTCCGCTCCTGGCTGGTGGCCATCGCCATGCGGCAGATCCGCGACCGGGCACGCCGCAGGACCGCCGCCACTCTCGACGAGAGCACGACCCCCGACGGCGCCTCCGACTTCGCCGAACTGACGGTGCTGCGACTCCAGTTGGAGGGGCAGCGGCGCGAGGTCGCGGAGGCGGTGCGCTGGCTGGACGACGAGGACCGGCAACTGCTGTCCCTGTGGTGGCTGGAGGTCGCGGGCGAACTCACCCGACGCGAGCTGGCCGCGGCCGTCGGCATCAGCCGGCAGCACGCCGCCGTGCGGGTCCAGCGCATGAAGGAACGCCTGGAGGTCTCCCGGGGCATCGTGCGCGCCCTCGACGGCGCCTGCCCCGACCTGCGCGAGCTGACCGCCCGCTGGGACGGCCGCCCCGACTCCGTCTGGCGCAAGCGGCTGGCCCGGCACATCCGGGGCTGCGGCTACTGCGGCGACACCCGGGAGTCCGTCGTACCGGCCGAGCGCCTCCTCGTCGGCATCGCGCTCGTCCCCGTGCCCGTCGGCTTCACCCTCTCCCTGGGGCTCGGCGGCAAGACGGCCGTGGCCGCCACGTCCGCAGGCTGGTCCGCGAAGGTCCTGGGCATCCTCACCAAGCCCGCCGTCGCGGTCACCGCCGGCGCGACCTTCGTGGCGGGCGGCGCCTACGTCGCCGTCCACACCCCCGACGACCCGCCCCCGCGCGCGGCCTCGAGCCCGACGGCGTCGTTCACACCCGCCGAGCCGCCGTCCTCACCCGCCCCGGCCTCGTCCGCCTCGCCGTCGGCGACCCCCTCCTCGTCCCCGTCGGCGACCGAGGGGAAGACGGCCGGGTACGGCAGTGTCGTCGACGCCGTGGACAAGGCGCCGGACCCGGACACCCCGCCCGCGGCCCTGCCGCGCCGCCCCGCGTCCGGTGTCACCAGCACCGGCGGGGCACACGCCACCATGAACCACCGAGGGGACGGCGTGACGCTCAGCGGCCAGGGATACGTCCTCGTGCGCTGGCAGATCTCCCCGCAGTACCGGGCGGGCAGCCTGGTCATGCCGTCCTGGACGGGCCTGACGGGCAGACTCTTCCACGTCGCCTCGGGCGGCGGCCGCCGGATGGACGACCCGACGAGCGCCACCGACCCCACCGCAACCGGCATGGGCAGCGCGGCCACCGGCTACGCGGTCCTCCCGTCCGGCACCCAGCAGATGTGGCAGAACGAGTACTTCTACGTCGACGGCAGCGTCACCCTCACGGTGAACGAACGGGGCGCCGACTACGGCCTGAACGTCTTCCCCACGACCTGGGACAAGGTGGAGGACGACGTCACCTCCGGCCCGCCCCAGGGCGCGCGGCGCTACGGCCTGGTCCGCGACACCGGCACCGACGACACCCCGGTCCCGCAGTACCTCACCCGCGCGACCCCGTCCGACCCCGCGACGGTGGCTCAGCGCTCGGAGGTGTAGCGGACGTGTAGCGGTCCTGAGCCTCCATCACCTCGTCACCGTGGTCGTGCGCCCAGGCACCGAAGCCCTGGATCGGCGCGAGCAACGTCCTTCCCAGGCCGGTCAGTTCGTACTCGACCCGGGGCGGGGACCCGCCGTACGCCTGCCGCGCCACCAGCCCGTTGAACTCCAGCCGGCGCAGAGTCTCCGTCAGCACCTTCTGACTGATCCCTCCGATGAACTCGCGCAGTTCGCCGGGGCGTCCGGGGCCGTCCTTGAGGGACCAGAGCACCACCGGGTTCCAGGTGTGGGAGACGAGATCGAAGGCGAGCCGGGTCCGGCAGTCGGCGAGGAAGGCGGGTTCTGTGGTCACACACCGAATGGTGCCCGAGCGGCTTCCTACTGTCGTGGGAGATCGCGGAGAGAACTCCGCGGAACTCGGCACGGCAGGAGGCGACATGCGCGTGGGGATTCTCGGCACCGGCGCAATGGCGGACGCGCTCGGCACCCAGTGGCGGCGGGCCGGACACCAGGTGGTGACCGGAGGCCGCTCCGGAGGGCTGCGGGAGGCGGCGGAGTCCGGGACGGACGCGGTGCTGCTCGCCGTGCCGTACGAGGCCGTGGTCGACGTGGTGGCGGGGCTGGAGGAGTCCCTGCGCGGACGGGTGCTGATCGACTGCACCAACCCGGTCGGCCCCGACTTCGGTCTGCTCACGGCGGGCGGCCCCGCGGCCGCCGAACGCGTCGCGGCCGCCGCACCCGCCGCGCACGTCGTGAAGGCCTTCAACCTGTGCCATGCCGGCGTATGGCGGCTGACCCCGCCCGTCTTCGACGGCCGCCCCCTCGCGGTCCCGCTGTGCGGGGACGACGAGGCGGCCCTGTCCGTCGTACGGCGACTCGTCCGCGACCTGGGCTGCGAGCCGCTGAACGCGGGAGGACTCACCGCGGCCGGCCTGCTGGAGGCGACGGCCGCGCTGCTGATCCGACTGTGGCTGGGAGAGGGCGCGGACGCCCAGGCCATCTCGCCACCCCTGGCGTACGCGAAGGGTTAGCGCAGGGCGGTCAGCACGTCGATGCGGTTCGTGGTGATCGAGTCGACGCCCAGGCCGATCAGACGGCGCATGGAGCGGCGGGTGTCGGGGGTCCACACCGAGAGGAGGAAACCGTCGTGACGGACCCGGGCGGCCAGGTCGCGGTCGACCAGGGAGAAGCGGTAGTTCAGCCAGCGCGGCTTGACCACCTCGAGCAGGGCCGGACGCGGGGGCGCCAGGCTGGTGCGGGTCAGGGCGATCTCGGCGGACGGGTCGGCCGCGCGGACGGCGAGCATCTCGGCGGCCCCGGCACAGTAGTAGGCCCGGTCGGCCGCGCCCGCCTCCCGTACGACGTCCACCACCCGGCGCGCGGCCCGCACGTCCCGGATCCCCGGCAGGTCGACCATCACCCGGCTGCCCTCGGTCGCCGTCAGCGCCTCCGCCAGGGTCGGCACCCCGCCCGCCGTCAGTCCGCGCACCTCGGCGGCCGACAGCGACCGCAGCGGCCGGTCCAGCTCCCACAGCCGCTTCAGCGTCTCGTCGTGCAGCAGTACCGGCACGCCGTCCTTGGTGAGCCGCACGTCGAACTCGACCGCGTCCGCGCCCAGGGCGAGCGCGGAACGCAGCGAGTCGAGCGTGTTCTCACGGAAGCGGTAGGGATCGCCGCGATGAGCCACGGCCGTCAGGGTCTGCATGCGCCCATTGTGTCCAGGTCAGGCCGAGAGCCACGCGGCGGTGTACGTGTCGATCTCGGTCCGGATCCGGCCCTTGCCCGCCTCGTCCAGGAAGGAGACGTCGACCGCGTTCTTCGCGAGGTCGGCGACGCCGCGCTCGTCGAGGCCGAGGAGCCGGGCGGCGACCGCGTACTCGTTGTTGAGGTCGGTGCCGAACATCGGCGGGTCGTCGGAGTTGATCGTGACCAGCACACCGGCCCGCACGAACTCCTTCACCGGGTGCTCGTCGAGGGTGCGCACGGCACGCGTGGCGATGTTCGAGGTCGGGCACACCTCGAGGGCGATGCGCTGCTCGGCGAGGTGCGCGAGGAGCTTCTCGTCCCGCGCGGAACTTGTGCCGTGCCCGATGCGCTCGGCGCGCAGGTGGGTCAGTGCGTCCCACACCGTCTCCGGTCCTGTCGTCTCCCCGGCGTGCGGCACCGACCGCAGCCCCGCGGCGATCGCCCGGTCGAAGTACGGCTTGAACTGCGGGCGCGGTACGCCGATCTCCGGACCGCCGAGCCCGAAGGAGACCAGCCCCTCGGGGCGGATGCGGTCGTCGGTGGCGAGCCGGACGGTCTCCTCGGCGGACTCGAGACCGGCCTCGCCGGGGATGTCGAAGCACCAGCGCAGCACGGTCCCGAACTCCGCCTCGGCCGCCTTCCGGGCGTCCTCGATCGCGTCCATGAAGGCGAGTTCGTCGATCCCGCGCCGGGTGGAGGAGAACGGCGTGATGGTCAGCTCGGCGTACCGCACCTGCTGGCGGGCCAGGTCCCGGGCCACCTCGTACGTCAGCAGCCGGACGTCCTCCGGGGTACGGATGACGTCCACGACGGACAGGTACACGTCGATGAAGTGCGCGAAGTCCGTGAAGGTGAAGTAGTCGGCCAGCGCCTCGGGGTCGCTGGGCACCCTGGAGTCGGGGTGCCGGGCGGCCAGCTCGGACACGATGCGAGGGGAGGCGGAACCGACGTGGTGGACGTGCAGTTCGGCCTTGGGCAGCCCGGCGATGAAGGCGCCCAGGTCACGGACCCCGGCGGCGGAGGCGTCGAGATGATCGGTCAAGGGGTCCTCCCCGGGACGGCGCCCCGGGCCACGAGGGGCCACGCGGGACGCGGGTGATCGGCTGATCGATGAGTCGGGATCATCCTAGGCGGTGGGGAATCGCGGGGGCCGGCCCGGCCGATCGGCGCACCGTGGCCGCTCCCTTCGCCCGGGCAGGCGGTGGCGATGGCGGTCTGCCGCGGCGCCATTCAGCGTTCCGCCCGTGTCCGGGATCCCGAGCGGGCGCGGTACCGAGGTGGCGCTGCGGCCGCCGGCCGCGTACTCGCTGTCGCCGGCGTGTGCCCTGGTCCGGGGGCTCTGCCGCCGACGGAAACTCAGGTGGCCTCGACGCGTCATCCGGGTAGAGTCGGGCGGTGCCCGAGCTGAAGCGGCTGGATGCCGGCCATGCCCCGGCGGTCCTGGCCTTCGAGCTGGCGAACCGCGCCTATTTCGCCGCCTCGGTCTCCGACCGCGGTGACGAGTTCTTCGACCAGTTCGCCGACCGGCACGCCGCTCTGTTGGCTGAGCAGGAGGCCGGTGTCGGAGCCTTCTACGTGCTCGTTGCCGAGGATGGCTCGGTTCTGGGCCGGTTCAACCTGTACCGCTTCGGGGACGGCACTGCCGAGCTCGGTTACCGGGTCGCACAGCACGTCGCCGGCCGCGGCGTGGCGACCGCGGCCGTCCGGGAGCTGTGCCGGCTGGCGGTGGTGCGGCACGGGCTGCGCACGCTGCGGGCGGCCACCTCCCATCAGAATGCCGCGTCCCAGAGGGTGCTGACCAAGGCCGGGTTCGTCCCGGTCGGCCCGGCAGACCCGGCCGACCTCGGCGGCAAGCCGGGCACCTGGTACCAGCACGGTCTGGTGCTCCAGCCATAGACCGTGATCTTGTGCGCGGACCGGCTGCGGGAAGACCCCGATACGCCCTCCGCGCTGCCCGAAGGCGTCGTCGGCCGGGGAAGTGACGACATGGCCGCCGACTGCGATGCGTGGCGTCAGCGTGCGAACTTTTCGATGGCCGCCGGGGTGACGGGGGTGAAGAAGTTGACGAGGTTGCCGTCGGGGTCGCGGAACAGCAGAGACCGGTTGCCCCAGGGCATCGTGGTGGGCTCGGTGACGAAGTCGGTGACGAAGCCGGTCAGGTTCTGGTGAACGCGGTCCACGTCGTCGACGAGGAACTCGGTGATCACGCTGTGGTTGTCCGCCGGGCGGGCAGAGCCCGGGGCGAACAGCGGGACGGTGCGGGTACCGGCGATCGCGAGGGTGCCGCCCTGGGTCCTGAGTTCGGCGAAGTCCTCGGTGGCCCACGCCGCCCGCACTCCTGTGGCCCGCTCGTAGAACTCGACGAGGCGCGCCACGTCGCTGGTGATGATGCGGATCGAGACGAAGTCCATGGGGATCTCCTTGGCTGTGCTGAAGGCGTGCACGTGGCAGGCTAGGAGAAATAGTGGACGGAATCGGTCCTGTATTCGCGTTAGGTTGTGCACATGTCTCGCCCCACCGGCCGCGTGCTGACACTCCTGGAGCTGCTGCAGTCGGGCGGCACCCGGACGGTGGCCGAACTGGCCGGCCGGCTCGGCGTCGAAGGGCGCACCGTGCGGCGGTATGTGGACCAGCTGATCGACCTCGACGTGCCCGTGGAATCGGTGCGCGGCCGCTACGGCGGGTACCGGCTCGCCCCCGGGTACCGCTTGCCTCCGCTCATGCTCAGCGACGACGAGGCGCTGGCCGTGCTGCTCGGCCTGGTCGCCGGCCGCCGGGCAGGTCTTACGACGACGCAGCACACGGCGAGCGAGACGGCATCGGCGAAGATCCGGAGGGTGCTGCCCAAGCACATCGCCCGCCGGCTCGACACACTCCTGGAATCCCTCGCCTTCACGGAACAGCCCGGAGAGTCCGACACTCCGGACGCCGGCGTCCTGCTCACCGTCGCCGATGCGGTGCGCCACCGCCGACCGGTCTCGATCCGCTACACCGACCGCGAAGGACGGCGCAGCGAACGCACGCTGCACGCGTACGGGATCGTCGCCCATTCGGGCCGGTGGTACGTCACGGGCAAGGACGCCCGGATCGGCGAGGATCGAACCTTCCGGCTCGATCGCATCGCCGACGCGCGGACCCTGCCCGGTTCGTTCGAAGCGCCGGCCGGTCCCGGTCCGGCGGAGCGTGTGCTGTCAGGCTTCGCCACGGCCGAGTACCGGTATGAGGTGACCTTGCGGATCCACGGGACGGTCGAGCAGATCCGCGCCCGCCTTCCCGCCGGCGTCGCGAGCCTGGAGGAGCACGAGCCGGCGGCAGGCGAGGACCGGGCGACCGAGCGCTGGCTGCGCGTCGAGCTGCGGGCGGAGCGGCTCGACTGGTTGCCTCCGTTACTCGCCTCACTCGACCGGCCGTTCGTCATCGAGCGCCCCCCCGAACTGCGCGACCTCGTCATCGCGCTCGCCGATCGCCTCGCGTCCCACGCCCGCCAGGCCTGACCGCGAGGAACCGATGTCATGAGATGGCCCACCCGAGGCATCGGCGCACGGGATCTTTCTCCGAGCCGGCGCCCGCCGAGCTGCTGCGCAATGTCACGGCGGAGGCTCGCGATGTTCGGTGATGTGCACGGGGATGCCGGTGTCGTCGATGACGCGGGCAGCCGTCTCACCGCCGGCCAGGGCGGGCGGTTTCGGCCCCCGCCGCCCCGCGGCCACCCTTGGGCCGTAGCATGACGGAACGTACGACAGAGGGGACCCCTGTACATGTCCGACCACGATCCGTGGCCCGAGCCGACCTCCGACGAGGCGGACGCGACGGACGCTCGGCAGGACGCGGCCCCTGAGGTGCGGTTGGACAAGAGGGACCGCGGAGATACGGTTCCAGCTCCGCAGGATCACGTTCCGCAGGACCAGGCCCCGCCCCCCACCGTCGCCGTTCCCCAGACCTGGGCCGGCCCCGTGGTCCCACCGGGGCCGGGCGCCTTCGCCTCCTTCCCGCCGCCGAACCCCGCCACCGCGGCCGGCGGTCCGCCGCCCAACCCCTTCGCGCCGCCCGCCCCGCAGCACGGTGCCGTGCCCCCGCCGCCCATCTCGCCCGACGGCCCTGGGCAGCTTCCGTACGGCTACCCGGGTACGTATCCGGGCGGGTACGGCTACCCGGCCCCGCCCCCTGCGCCCGGCGGCTACTACTGGCCCGGAGTGCCGGGCGGCGACAGCAACGGCATGGGTATCGCCGGGATGGTGCTCGGGATCGTCTCGGCCGTGGTGTTCTGTCTGTGGCCGCTGGCGATCGTCGCCGGGATCCTGGGCGTCGTCTTCGGCGCGATCGGCCGCGGGAAGGCCCGCCGGGGCGAGGCCGCCAACCCGGGCCAGGCGCTGGCCGGCATCATCTGCGGTGCCGTGGGCACGGCCCTCGCGATCGGGTTCGGGCTCCTGTTCATCCTCACGCCCTGACCGATCGGCACTCCCGCAGTCGCCGTCGGGCCTCCATCAGGGCGAAGCCCAGCAGGTTCGGACCCCGCCAGCGCTCCGGGTCGCCCGCCGCCTCGTCGTCCGCCGCGAGGCCGATGCCCCACACCCGGTCCACCGGGCTCGCCTCCACCAGTACGCGCTCGCCCGTGCCCAGCAGGAAGGCGGTCAGCTCCGGATCCGAGCGGAACTTGTGGACGCTGCCCTCGACGACGATCCGCAGCCGCTCCCGCTGCCATATCGCCTCGTCGAAGCCGCGCACCAGCCGCCCGGCCTTCTTCGCCTGGGAGGGGTGGCCGGCGGCCAGCGCCTGCGTCTCCGCCTCCGCGTCGCCGAACAGCCGGGCCTTCTCCGCCATCATCCAGTGCTCGGCCGTCGCGTAGCCGACCCCCTCGACCACGAAGGGTGACGGCCACCACTGGCTCAGACAGCTTTTGCCCACCCGGCCGTCCGGCCGCGGCTTGTGCCCCCAGAAGTGCAGATACTTGATCGCGGCCCCCGCCCGAACAGCCCTGACCAGGGCCTCCACCGAATCCACCGCATCGATCCGCTCCATGCACGCCAGCATGGCAGGCGCCACTGACACTGCGTCCCGCCTTTTCCGCTCCGACTCGACAGCTGGTCAACAGATTCCGTCGCGTAACCAAAAGGCAACAACGGAATCCCTTGTTGACGTGCCTTTGCTCTGTCAGGATCGGCACTCAAATCAGGCTGAAGCTACGCCACCCGCCTCGGCGCACATCGGGGCGAAGGCGGAGGAGAGCGACATGCAGGACCGGTTTCCCGCGCGGGAACGCTTCGCGGACGGCGCTCAGTACATCGCGGGCCGCCTCACCCACGGCACTTCGGGCCACAGCCACACCGTGGTCGACCCGGCCACCGGCGAGGAGGTGCACACCTACGAGCTGGCCTCCACGGTCGACGTGGACGCGGCCGTCGCCGCCGCCCGCGCCGCCTTCCCGGACTGGGCGGGTGCCACCCCGGGCGAGCGCTCCGACGCGCTGCACCGTTTCGCCGCGGTCCTCGCCGACCGTGCGGACGAGTTCGCCCGCGCCGAGTCCCTGCAGTGCGGCAAGCCGCTGAAGCTGACGCGGGAGTTCGACGTCCCGGGGACGATCGACAACACGGCCTTCTTCGCGGGGGCCGCCCGGCACCTCACCGGCCAGTCGGCGGGGGAGTACTCCGGCGACCACACCTCCTACGTGCGCCGCGAGCCCATCGGCGTGGTCGGCTCCATCGCCCCCTGGAACTACCCCCTCCAGATGGCCGCCTGGAAGATCCTCCCGGCGATCGCCGCGGGCAACACGATCGTGCTCAAGCCCGCCGAGCTGACCCCGCTCACCTCCCTCCTCTTCGCGCAGGCGGCGACGGAGGCCGGCCTCCCCGACGGGGTCGTCAACATCGTCACCGGGACCGGCAGGGAGGCCGGTGAGCACCTCGTCGGTCATCCCGACGTGGCCATGACCTCCTTCACCGGCTCCACCGCCGTCGGCAGGCGGGTCGCGGAGATCGCCACCGCCACCGTCAAGCGGCTGCACCTGGAGCTCGGCGGCAAGGCGCCCTTCGTGGTCTTCGACGACGCCGACCTCGACGCCGCCGTCCACGGAGCGGTCGCGGGCGCGCTCATCAACACCGGGCAGGACTGCACGGCCGCCACACGCGCGTACGTGCAGCGCCCCCTCTATGAGGCGTTCGTCGAGCGGACCGCCGCCCTGATGGAGACCGTCCGGGTCGGGGACCCGTTCGTGGCGGGCACGGACATCGGCCCGCTCGTCTCCCACGTCCAGCGCGACCGGGTCGCCGGGTTCGTCGACCGGGCCCGCGGCTACGCGCGCGTGGTCACCGGCGGCGAGGCCCCGCAGGGGGAGCTCGGGAAGGGCGCCTACTACCTCCCCACCCTGATCGCGGATGCGGCCCAGGACAGCGAGGCCGTCCAGTCCGAGATCTTCGGTCCGGTGCTGGTCGTCCTGCCCTTCGACGGCGAGGACGAGGGGATCCGGCTCGCCAACGACACGCCTTACGGACTCGCCGCCTCCGCGTGGACCCGGGACGTTTTCCGGGCGAACCGGGCGACCCGCGAGATCAAGGCCGGATGCGTGTGGATCAACGACCACATCCCGATCATCAGCGAGATGCCGCACGGCGGATACAAGGCCTCCGGCTTCGGCAAGGACATGTCGGCGTATTCGTTCGAGGAGTACACCCAGATCAAACACGTTATGTTCGATAACACGGCGGTGGCCCGGAAGCCCTGGCACCGCACCGTCTTCGGGGACGCGTAAGCGACGGACCACAAGCGACGACGATCGGCCGCCGACCACGGCCGGACCTCCCGAAAGGGCACCACGCGCATGGAGCAGTACCAGCCCGACCGCCTGAGCCCGGCCCAAGCGGCCGCCATACGGCGCAGCCTCCGCAACGGCAGGGCGGCCATGAGCCGCCGGTCGCTGCTGCGCGCCTCCGGCGGCGGCGCGCTCACCCTGGGCGGCCTCGGCGCGCTTGCCGGCTGCGGGATCCCCGCGGCCGGCAAGACCCAGGGCGGAACGTCAGCCGAGGACCACTCGGCGAAGGAGAAGACCGTCGACTTCTCCAACTGGACCGAGTACATGGACGTCGACGACAGCGGCAAGCACCACCCGACGCTCGACGCGTTCACCGAGCGGACCGGCATCAAGGTCAAGTACACCGAGGACATCAACGACAACAACGAGTTCTTCGGCAAGATCAAGCCGCAGCTCGCCGCGGGCCAGGACACCGGCCGCGACATCATCGTCCTCACCGACTGGCTGGCCGCCCGCCTCATCCGCCTGGGATGGGTCCAGAAACTGGACGCGTCCAACCTGCCGCACGCCTACGCCAACCTGTCGGAGCAGTTCCGCAGCCCCGACTGGGACCCGGGCCGGGCCTACTCCTACCCCTGGCAGGGCATCTCCACGGTCATCGCCTACAACAAGAAGGCGCTGGACGGCGTCGAGGTGAAGTCGGTCTCCGACATGCTGGACAACCCCAGGCTCAAGGGCCGTGTCGGCTTCCTCACCGAGATGCGCGACACCATGGGCATGACGCTGCTCGACATGGGCAAGGACCCGGCGAAGTTCACCGACGACGACTACGACGCGGCGATCGCGCGCCTGCAGAAGGGTGTCGACAGCGGCCAGATCCGCCGCTTCACCGGCAACGACTACACCTCCGACATCACCAGCGGCGACTTCGCGGCCTGTATCGCGTGGGCCGGGGACGTCGTGCAGCTCAAGGCGGACAGCCCCGACGTCGACTTCGTCATCCCCGACAGCGGCTACCTGACGTCCAGCGACAACATGCTGATCCCCAACAAGGCACGCCACAAGACGAACGCCGAGCGGCTCATGGACTACTACTACGAGCCGGGGCCGGCCGCCGAGCTCGCCGCCTACATCAACTACGTCTGTCCCGTCGACGGAGTGAAGGCCGAGCTCGCGAAGATCGACAAGGACGCGGCGGACAACCCGCTGATCATCCCTGACAAGGCCATGCAGGCGAAGTCGCACGCCTTCCGCTCCCTGAGCTCGAAGGAAGAGACCGCCTACGAGGCGAAGTTCGCGAAGCTCACTGGGGCGTGACGACGATGAAGACGACCAACGGCGGCAGCGGCGACGTCCGCCTCTCCGGCATCAGCAAGACCTACGGCGCCTTCACCGCCGTCCACCCGATGGACCTGACCGTCCCCCAGGGCTCCTTCTTCGCCCTGCTCGGCGCCTCCGGCTGCGGCAAGACCACCACCCTGCGCATGATCGCCGGCCTGGAGGAACCCTCCTCCGGCACCGTCCACCTCGGCGACCAGGACGTCACGGCCCTCCCGCCGTACAAGCGCCCGGTGAACACCGTCTTCCAGTCCTACGCGCTCTTCCCGCACCTCGACATCTTCGAGAACGTCGCCTTCGGCCTGCGCCGGCGCGGCATCAAGAGCGTGAAGAAGCAGGTGCACGACATGCTCGAGCTCGTCCAGCTCGGCGAGCAGGCCCGCAAGAAGCCGCACCAGCTCTCCGGCGGCCAGCAGCAGCGCGTCGCGGTCGCCCGCGCCCTCATCAACCACCCCAAGGTGCTCCTTCTCGACGAGCCCCTCGGCGCCCTCGACCTCAAGCTGCGCCGCCAGATGCAGCTGGAGCTCAAGCGCATCCAGACCGAGGTCGGCATCACCTTCGTGCACGTCACGCACGACCAGGAGGAGGCCATGACGATGGCCGACAGGGTCGCCGTGATGAACGCGGGCCGTGTCGAACAGCTCGGCTCCCCGACCGACCTCTACGAGAACCCGAACACCACGTTCGTCGCCAACTTCCTCGGCACCTCCAACCTGATCGAGGCCGAGGTCGACACCAAGAACGGCGACGACATCGTGCTCAAGGCGGGCGACGGCAAGCTCGTCCTGCCCGAGGCCCGCTGCGCCGCGCCCACCACGGCCGGCGGCAGGGTGCTGGTCGGCGTCCGCCCGGAGAAGATCTCCCTCACCCACGCCGACGACGCGGGCGAGGTCCCCGAGGGCCGCAACCGCATCACCGGGAAGATCGCCAACTCCTCGTTCATAGGCGTCTCCACGCAGTACGTCATCGACAGCTCGGTCTGCCCCGAGTTCGAGGTCTACGTCCAGAACGTCGAACGCGACACCCGGCTGGTGCCCGGCGCCGACGTCGTCCTGCACTGGAACCCCGTGCACACCTTCGGCCTGGACGCGACGCAGGACATCGACGCCGGCATCGACGAACAGGTGGCGGTCTGATGGCGACGCTCACCGAGGCGCCCCCGCCTCTCTCCCCGACGGCCCCGGAGAAGCGGCCGCCCCGCAAGCGCGGCCGCTGGACGCCGTACTGGCTGCTGCTGCCGGGCTTGCTCTGGCTGATCGTGTTCTTCGCGCTGCCGATGATCTACCAGGCCTCCACGTCCGTGCAGACGGGCTCCCTGGAGGAGGGCTACAAGGTCACCTGGCACCTCGCGACCTACTGGGACGCGCTCAGCGCGTACTGGCCGCAGTTCGTCCGCTCGGTCCTGTACGCCACCGCCGCGACGGTCCTGTGCCTGGTCCTGGGCTACCCGCTGGCCTATCTGATCGCCTTCCGCGCGGGCCGCTGGCGCAACCTGATCATGATCCTGGTGATCGCGCCGTTCTTCACCAGCTTCCTGATCCGCACCCTCGCCTGGAAGACGATCCTCGCGGACAGCGGCCCGGTGGTGAGCGCCCTCAACACCCTGCACGTCCTCGACGTCACCAACTGGCTCGGCTGGACCGCCGGCGACAGAGTCCTCGCCACACCGCTCGCGGTCGTGTGCGGTCTGACGTACAACTTCCTGCCGTTCATGGTCCTGCCGCTCTACACCTCGCTGGAACGCATCGACGGACGGCTGCACGAGGCGGCCGGCGACCTGTACGCCAAGCCGTTCACCACCTTCCGCAAGGTCACCTTCCCGCTGTCGATGCCCGGTGTCGTCTCCGGCACGCTGCTGACCTTCATCCCGGCGGCCGGCGACTACGTCAACGCCGAACTCCTCGGCTCCACCGACACCCGCATGATCGGAAACGTGATCCAGACGCAGTTCCTGCGCGTCCTGGACTATCCGACGGCGGCGGCGCTCTCCTTCATTCTCATGGCCGCGATCCTGCTCATGGTCACCTTCTACATCCGCAGGTCCGGGACGGAGGATCTGGTCTAAATGCCCTTCGTCAACTGGTTCAGGCGCAATCTCGTCGTCATCGCGGGACTGCTGACCCTCGGCTATCTCCTGCTGCCCAACGTCGTGGTCACGGTGTTCTCCTTCAACAAACCGAAGGGGCGCTTCAACTACCAGTGGCAGCAGTTCTCCACGGACGCCTGGAAGGACCCCTGCGGGGTCGCCGGAATGTGCGGCTCGCTGTCGATCAGCCTCCAGATCGCGATCTGGGCGACGATCGGCGCGACCCTGCTCGGCACGGCGATCGCCTTCGCGCTGGTCCGCTACCGCTTCCGCGCGCGGGGCGCCGTCAACTCGCTGATCTTCCTGCCGATGGCGATGCCCGAGGTCGTCATGGCCGCCTCCCTGCTCACCCTGTTCCTCAACCTGGGTGCACAGCTCGGATTCTGGACGATCCTCATCGCGCACATCATGTTCTGCCTCAGCTTCGTCGTGACCGCCGTCAAGGCACGCGTCATGTCGATGGACCCGCGCCTGGAACAGGCCGCCCAGGACCTCTACGCCGGACCGGCGCAGACCTTCCTGCGCGTCACCCTGCCCATCGCGGCCCCCGGCATCGCCGCGGGCGCCCTGCTCGCCTTCGCGCTCTCCTTCGACGATTTCATCATCACCAATTTCAACGCGGGCTCGACCGTCACCTTCCCCATGTTCGTCTGGGGTTCGGCACAGCGCGGCACACCCGTGCAGATCAACGTCATCGGTACGGCCATGTTCCTGGTCGCCGTACTGCTCGTCCTGACGTCGATGATCATCGGCAATCGCCGTAACAGGCAAAAGGCATAAGCCCGGTAGAACCTCTGTAGGGAGTTGAAATCATGGCCCCAAGCGCCATGAGCCGCTGGATCACTTCTCTTTCCGACGCCCAGCCGGTCCCGTACTGGCTGGAAGACCCCGGCAAGCCCCGCCCCGAGCCCGCGCTCACCGGCCCCGAGACCTGCGACCTGCTGGTCGTCGGCGGCGGCTACAGCGGACTGTGGACCGCGCTCGTCGCCAAGGAGCGCGAACCGCAGCGGGACGTGGTGCTGCTGGAGGGCCGCGAGGTGGGCTGGGCCGCCTCGGGCCGCAACGGAGGCTTCTGCGCGGCCTCCCTCACCCACGGTCCGGCCAACGGGCTCGCCCGCTGGCCGGACGAGATCCACACACTCCAGGAACTGGGGATGCGCAACCTCGACGAGATCGAGGCGGCGGTCGCCCGGCACGGCATCGACTGCGACTTCGAGCGCACCGGCGAGATCGACGTCGCCACCGAGACGTACCAGGCGTGGGAACTGCGCGACTGGTACGAGGAGCTCGACCGCAAGGGCCTCGCCGAGGGCCTGGAGTTCCTCGACGCCGACGCGGTCCGCGAGCAGGTCGCCTCACCCACCTTCGAGGCGGGCCTGCACGACCGCCGGGGCGTGGCCATGCTGCACCCCGCCAAGCTGGCCTGGGGCCTCAAGCGGGCCTGCGTCCGTCTCGGCGTCCGGATCCACGAGCACACCCCCGCCCTCGAACTGAAGCCGTACGGCGCCGGGATGACCGTACGCACGCCGTACGGCCGGGTCCGCGCCCGGCAGGTGGCCCTGGGGACGAACATCTTCCCCAGCCTGGTCAGACGGCTGCGGCCGTACACCGTCCCGGTCTACGACTACGCGCTGATGACCGAACCGCTCAGCGCCGAGCAGCTCGGCGCGATCGGCTGGAAGAACCGGCAGGGCCTCGGCGACTCCGCCAACCAGTTCCACTACTTCCGGCTGTCCGCCGACAACCGGATCCTGTGGGGCGGGTACGACGCGATCTACCCGTACGGCGGCCGGGTGCGCGCCGAGTACGACGACCGGCCGGAGACCTACGCCAAGCTCGCCGGGCACTTCTTCACCTGCTTCCCGCAGCTGGAGGGCGTCCGCTTCACCCACGCGTGGGGCGGCGCGATCGACACCTGCTCCCGCTTCTCGGCGTTCTTCGGCACCGCCCACCAGGGGAAGGTCGCCTACGCGGCCGGGTACACCGGCCTCGGTGTCGGCGCGACGCGGTTCGGTGCCGAGGTGATGCTCGACCTGCTGGCGGGGGAGGAGACCGAGCGGACCCGGCTGGAGATGGTCCGCAAGAAGCCGCTGCCCTTCCCGCCCGAGCCGTTCGCCTGGACCGGGATCGCGCTCACCAAGTGGTCGCTGGCCCGGGCGGACGCGCACGCGGGCCGGCGCAACCTCTGGCTGAAGGCCATGGACCGGCTGGGCCTGGGCTTCGACAGCTGACCTGCCCGACCCTAATCGGCCGCCGTCGCCTTCAGGGCCAGCCACAGTTCCATGCGGACGTCCGGGTCGTCGAGCGAGCGGCCGAGGATCTCCTCGACCCGGCGCATCCGGTAGCGCAGGGTGTGGCGGTGGACGCCCAGGTCGGCCGCGGCCGCGTCCCACTGGCCGTGGCGGGAGAGCCAGGCGCGCAGGGAGGCGACGAGGTCGCCGCGGCCGGTCGCGTCATGGTCGTGCAGCGCCCGCAGCAGCCCGTCGGCGAAGGCCTTCACCGCGTCGTCCGCGAGCAGCGGCAGGACCGAGCCCGCCGCCAGCTGTTCGTGTTCGACGAGGACCCTGCCCCGCCGCCGGGCCACCGACAGCGCCTGCTCGGCCTGCTTGTACGCAGCCGCCGCCGCGATCGGCCCGGCCGGCGCGGACAGTCCGGCGACCAGTTCCCCGTCCTCGAGCTCCTCGCCGTTCGCCCGCGCCCCCTCCAGCGTCGTCGCGAACCGGCCCGCCGCCTGGGCCGCGGCGCCCCCGTCCGCCGCCAGCACCACCAGCCGCTCGCCCTCGGGGACCGCGAGGACGGCCTCGCCGGAGCGGGCGGCCGCCGACTCGACGACCTCGGTCAGCCCGCCGAGCGGATCACCCTCCCGGGCGGTGGACTCCGCTTCCGCCACGATCACGCGGAAGGGTGCGTCCAGCAGGTCGCCGTACAGATCCCCGGCGACCGCCCGGGCGTGGTCCGGTTCGCCCGCCAGCAGCATCCGCAGCACCGCCGCGCCGATGCGCTGCTCCGCCGCGTGCAGCGGGCGGGAGCGTTCCGTCGTCAGGGTGAGCAGGGCGATCGCCGAATGGACGGCGTACCGCTCCGCCGTACCCGGGGCCGCGGCCGTGCCCACGGCGAGCGCGGCGCGCGGGCGGCGGCCGGAGCCCAGGGTGTGCAGCTCGATCCGGTCCGCGTTCCCGCCGGTCTCGCCGTCCTTGCCGTTCCCGCCGCTCTCTGCGCTCCCCGTCCCGCCGACCACGGCCGAGGCCGGCGCCGGGCGCTCCCGCAGCCGCTCCACCTCCTCGGTCAGCCGAGCGGCCCGCCGGACCGCCCACTCCGGCGCGGCCGCGACGACGGCGCCCGACGCGTCGTAGAGCGCCGCCCAGCCGTCGACCTGCGAGGCGAGCGCGGACAGCAGCCCCTCCGGGCCGTGCGTCAGCGCCTGCTTCGTCAGTTCCCGCTGGGCCGCGAACCCGGCCGTCACCGCCCGGTACTGGTCGGCCGCGATCGCCGCCGACACCGCCTTGCTGATGGCGAGGAACGGGGTGCGGCGCGGCACCTCGAGAAGCGGCAGGCCCTCCCGCTCGGCCGCCTCGACGAGCGCCTTGGGGATCTCGTCGTAGTTGACGCCGACGGCGAAACCCAGCCCGACCACGCCCGCCCCGGCCAGCCGCTTCACATAGCGCCGCATGGCCTCGGGGTCCTCCGCGTCCAGCTTCAGCGCGGTGATCAGCAGCAGCTCCCCGCCCTCCATGTACGGCACCGGGTCCGCGAGCTCGCTGGCATGGGCCCAGCGCACCGGCACGTCCAGGCGGTCCTCGCCCGCCCGCACGGTCAGCTTCAGCGCGGAATGGTGGACGAGCGAGGCGAGCGTCGGGGGCATGAGACCTTCAGGTCGGGGAGGAGACCGAGGGAGTGATCCTTTGGCCACGGCGTATGAACGGCCTGGGTCGATTCTGCCTCACCGGAGTGACCCCGTGCGCCCCGTTCAGCCCCTGAGGTCGACCAGCAGCGGCGGCCCGTGCTCGCCGTCGACGCTCGTCAGGGACAGCACCGCATGCCCCGGCGGCACCTCGTGCGCCAGCTGGGACGCCGACCACCGCTCCCGCTCCACCTGGCGCACGGTCACCGCGTCCGTGGTCACCGCCTTGCCCGTGACCAGCTTGCGCAGGGCGTGGATGGCGCGGGTCATCGGCTGGTCGGCGAAGACGGTGTGCTTGGCGACCTCCGTGGTCTCCACCCACTCGGTGCCCCAGGTCTGCGCGAACCGGCTGCCGTCCCAGGTGGTGATCCCGGAGAACGCCATCCGGCAGCCCACGGCCCCGTACAGCGGGCCGTGCAGCGCCTCCGGCACGTCCGCGACCGTGCGCAGGGCGAGCACCACCCCGGCGTTCTGCGAGCGCAGCCGCTGGATCCGGCGCATCGAGCCGGCGGTCACCGTGCCCGTCGCGTCGTCCAGCACCAGACAGGCGAAGTGGTCGCGCCGCCCCTCCCGGACGACCGTGTGGAACTGGGCGAGGACCAGCCGGGTGATCAGCCGGGCCGCCTCCTCGTGGCCCCGCTCGGGCAGGTCGACGCGGACCCGCAGCGGATGGTGGGCGACGGCGCGCAGCGAGAACGCCCGGTGCGAGTCGCCGCCCACGCCGAAGAACCCGTCGAACACCGGCCGGTTCAGCAGCGCGAGCCGGTCGGCGAGGACGCGGCCGGGGTCGCCCGGCGTGCCCGTCTGCCGGATCCGCGCCTCCAGCTCGCGGCGCATGACCTCGTCCCCGGCCACCGCCGCCCGCAGCGCGCCCAGCGCCTCCGGCTCACCCTCGAGCAGTTCCCGCAGCTCGGGCAGGGCCGGGAAGCGGTCGTGCGCGGCCCGGTAGGGGCCGAGGAGCTGGGCGAGCGCGGTGGCCGCGCCCTGCGCGCTCACCGTGTCGAGGTCGCCGGCGAGCGCCTCGGCGAGGATCGCGGCCGCCTCGTCGGGGTCCTCGGACTCGGCGTAGGGATCCAGGTCGTACACCGAGGACGGGTCGCCGATCCGGACGACCACGTCGAAGGAGGAGTCGGCGCCGAGCGGGGGGCCGCCGGGCGAGGACACCGCGACGACCGCGCAGCCGCCGGTCAGCGCCTGCAGGGCGAGCGCCTCCGTGAGCGGTTCGAGCAGCGTGCGGGTCTTGCCCGAGCCGGACGGGCCGACCGCGAGCAGCGAGGTGGCGAGGAGGTCCGGGCCGAGCGCGGCGCCCGCGTCGTGATGGGTGAGCGGGGTGCGCTCGGCGGCCACCCAGCGGCCGATGCGCACCTGCCCGGTGAGCAGGTCGTGCCGGGCGGTGCGCCGGGGCAGGTCGCGGGCGCCGGAGGGGTGGGTCCAGGCGGCGGCGCCCTGGCGCAGCACGGTCTCCCGGAAGTCGGGCAGGCCCACCGTCCACGCCCGGCGCACCCGGGCGCAGTCCACGTCGTTCATCCGTTCGGCGGCCACCTCCGCGGTCAGCAGCTCGGCGGCCTCGTACTGCCCGGCCTCCCGCAGCTCGGGCCACTCGGCGGGCGGCCGCGCGGCGGCGGGGGCGGCGGCGGCCGGGACCTTGCGGGCGGTGAGTCGCTCCTTCGTGTACCCCCACCAGTCGCCGGCCTTGGCGAAGGGCCACACCACCAGCGCGGTGACCACCGCGTACAGCGAGTCCGTGAACAGGACGGAGGCGAACAGCTCGTAGCTGCCGGAGATCAGGACGATCAGTGAGAACAGCGGGTCGACGACCGGCAGCGCGTCCCAGCCGACCCCGAAGGCGTCGGGGAAGACGAAGCTCAGGGCGGCCAGCGCGCACAGCAGGGCGAGCAGGGCGCGGGCGGGCTGCGGACGCCGGCCGACGAAGTGCCGCAGGGCGTCCGGCCAGCTGCCCAGCCGGCCCATGGCGTAGAGGAGGACCGCGAAGAAGACGCCGTCGTAGACCACCCGGGCCTCGGCGCCCTCCATGGTCTTAGGGGAGGCGATCGTGCCGCCCCACCACCAGCCGTCGGGGGTGAACAGCCGCAGCAGCGTGAACTGGTACGGCAGGCTGCCGCGCCGCCACAGCGACCACAGCACGAGCGCCACCACCAGCGGTACCAGCATCCCGACCACCGTGACCGGCGCGAGCCGCCCGTCCGGCCGGGCCCCCTTCGGCAGCCGGTAGCCGAAGCGCCAGATCCCGGGCTTCGCGGCGGGCCGGGGTTCGTTGAGCCAGCTGCCCACGGCCGACACGGGCGGGGCCGCGGGCCGTGGCGGCAGCTTCGGCGGCCCCGCCGGACGCGGCACAGGATCCGCATGCGTACCCCGCACGTCGTGCGTCCCGTCGCTGTCCATCGCCCTTGCCCCCTGACCAGCCGTTCCGTCCCACCGTCAGCGGTCAATCTAACCCGCCCGCAAGGGGAGTTCACCGCTTACGCGGCGGGCCTGCGAGGACCGGTCCGCGGACCGCTATGTCCACGGCGGACAAGCGGCCCGACGGACACCGCCCACATGGAGCATGCCGACCCTCCGTTCCCCGTCCTAGCCTGCGAGAAAAGAAGGAAAGCGTCCGCAGAACGCCGGAAAAGACCCAGGAGCCCGTCATGACCGCCCTTCCGCAGGAGCGCCGGATCGTCACCGCCATCCCCGGCCCGAAGTCGCAGGAGCTGCAGGCCCGCCGCACCGCCGCGGTCGCGCAGGGCGTGGGCTCCGTGCTGCCGGTGTTCACCGCGCGGGCGGGCGGCGGCATCATCGAGGACGTCGACGGCAACCGGCTGATCGACTTCGGCTCCGGCATCGCCGTGACCTCGGTCGGCGCCTCCGCGGAGGCCGTCGTCCGCCGGGCCTCCGCGCAGCTCGCCGACTTCACCCACACCTGTTTCATGGTCACCCCCTACGAGGGCTATGTGGAGGTCGCCGAGGCCCTCGCCGAGCTCACTCCGGGTGACCACGCCAAGAAGTCCGCGCTGTTCAACAGCGGCGCGGAGGCCGTCGAGAACGCGGTGAAGATCGCCCGCGCGTACACCAGGCGCCAGGCTGTCGTCGTCTTCGACCACGGCTACCACGGCCGTACGAACCTCACAATGGCGCTGACCTCGAAGAACATGCCGTACAAGCACGGCTTCGGGCCGTTCGCGCCCGAGGTCTACCGCATGCCCCTCGCCTACGGCTACCGCTGGCCGACCGGCCCGCAGAACGCCGGCCCGGAGGCCGCCGCGCAGGCCATCGACCAGATCACCAAGCAGGTCGGCCCGGACAACGTGGCCGCGATCATCATCGAGCCGGTGCTCGGCGAGGGCGGCTTCATCGAGCCGGCCAAGGGCTTCCTGCCCGCCCTGAGCAAGTTCGCCGCCGACCACGGCATCGTCTTCGTCGCCGACGAGATCCAGTCCGGCTTCTGCCGCACCGGCCAGTGGTTCGCCTGCGAGGACGAGGGCATCGTCCCGGACCTGATCACCACCGCCAAGGGCATCGCGGGCGGACTTCCGCTGGCCGCCGTCACCGGCCGTGCCGAGATCATGGACGCCGCCCACGCGGGCGGTCTGGGCGGTACCTACGGCGGCAACCCGGTGGCCTGCGCCGGCGCGCTCGGCTCGATCGAGACGATGAAGGAGCTCGACCTCAACGCGAGGGCGAAGAGCATCGAGGCGGTCATGAAGGCCCGGCTCACCGCCATGGCGGAGAAGTTCGAGGTCATCGGTGACGTGCGGGGCCGCGGCGCGATGATCGCCATCGAGCTGGTCAAGGACCGTACGACGAAGGAGCCGAACCCGGAGGCGACCGCCGCGCTCGCGAAGGCCTGCCACCAGGAGGGCCTGCTGGTCCTGACCTGTGGCACCTACGGCAACGTGCTGCGGTTCCTGCCGCCGCTGGTGATCGGCGAGGACCTGCTGAACGAGGGGCTCGACATCATCGAGCAGGCCTTCACAGGCATCTGACACACAGGTCTCTCCTACCTGAGGCAGGCCGTGTGAAGAAGGTGTGCGAGGTGCATGGCGGGACGCGATTCCGTCTGTCGCGCCGTCCGCGGCTGCCGTAGGTTCTTTCCAGATGAGAGATACACCCACCCACAGGGGACTGTGGGTGATCCCAGGCCGGGGCCTCCCCAGCTTCGACCTGGTCGTGCTTCGCGCACACAACCGGAACCCCAGGGATCCGGATCTCCTCACCGATCGGACGGTCGCCCGCCCCAAACCCCCCGGGGCGGCCGGCGTTCCGATCCGGACGGCCACCCCGGAACCACCCCCCCTGTTCCGGGGTGGCCGACCTCCTTGCTCGGCCTCGTGAATTTTCTTACTCGGCGTACAACCCCGGACCTGTGTCCGGGGTCTTTCTTTGTGCCCGAGCACCGGCGTGGCCGGAAATCAACCGAGGGAACGCAAGAGGAAGTTGAACTCTTTGTGAACTCGGTGAGAAAAGGGTAAGAATGGTGACAAGTTGTCATGAACCGTTCCTGGGGGGGAATTGGTGTCAAATCCAACCGTCACCGTCGTCATCGGCGCGTACAACGCGATGCCGTATCTGACCCGCTGTCTCGAGTCGGTCGTCCAGCAGGAGCCGGGCGCCCACACCTTCGAGTGCCTGGCCGTGGACGACGGCTCCACCGACGGCACCGGCGAGGAACTCGACCGCTTCGCCGCAGCGCATCCCGACCTGGTGCGCGTCGTCCACCAGCCCAATTCCGGCGGTCCGAGCGGGCCGCGCAACCGGGCGATCGGCCTGGCCCGGGGCCGCTACGTCTTCTTCCTCGACGCCGACGACCACCTCGGCCCCGGCGCCCTGCGCCGGATGACCGACATGGCCGAACGCAACGATTCCGACGTGGTGCTCGGCAAGTACGTCGGCGTGGACTGCGTCGTACCCCGGTCCATGTTCGACGCCAACCAGGAGGTCGTCGATCTGGCCACCTCCCGCGTCTGGTACGCCCTGACCCCGCACAAGCTCTTCCGTCGCTCGTTCCTGTTGGAGCGGAAGCTGCGCTTCGACGAGGACATCCGGGTCGGCGAGGACCGCCTCTTCGTCACCAAGGCCTACCTGCAGGCCTCCGTGATCTCCGTCGTCGCCGACGAGGACTGCTACTACAAGGTGGGCCGCGACGACAACGGCAACATCACCAGCAACTACACCGACGTGATGAAACGATTCGAGGTCGCCCGGCGCATCATGACCGCGATCGGTGAGCTCAGCGAACCCGGTCCCGTGCGCCAGGCCGCCTTGTCGCGGACGTTCCGCGGCGGCCTGCTGGACTCCTTCTCCTGGCGTTTCCCGCGGCTGACGGAGGACGAACAGCTCAAGGCCATGGCGATCGCCAAGAAGTACGTGGACGCCTGGCTCACTCCGGAGCTGGAGGCCGGGCTGAGCGCCCCGCTCCGCGTCTTCGCCCACTGCGCACGGCACGGACTGCGCCGCGAGCTGGTCGCCGTCATCGACTTCCTGACGGCGGAGCGCGACGGGCACCGGCCCCCGCACGACATCGTGGTGGACGCCGGCCGTGCCTACGCCGCCTACCCGTACTTCCGCGACGAGCGGGCCGGCATCCCCGACTCCTGCTACGACGTCACCGACGACCTGCGCCAGGACGACCGGCTGGACGCGGTGGAGTGGCGGCGGGCCGGGCGGCGCGGCGTGCTGCGACTGCGCGGACACGGTCTCATCGAGGGGGTTCCCCTGCGGGATCCGGCCACCGAGGTGGTGCTGATAGCCCGCTCCGGCGGCCGCGAGGTACGGGTCCCCGTGGCGCCGGCCGCCGCGCCGGGGCTGCCGAAGGGCGCTGGCTTCACCGCCGACATCGACATCACCAGGGCCCCGTACGGCGAACCGCTGACACCGGGGGTGTGGGACGTCTACCTCGACGTCCGCACCCGTGGCCTGAGCACCCGGCGCCGATACGGCGCCCGCAAGGCGGAGGGCATGGCCCCGGCCGTCGGAGGCGGCAGCGGGGGTCTGGAGGTCAAGCCGTACTTCACCGCGTACGGCAACCTCAGCCTGGAGATCACCTCCGTGGCGGAGGAACGGCGCCCGCGGGGCCTCGAGCGGCGCGTCCGCAGGAGGCTCAAGGGACTCGGCCGAAGGGTGACGTCGCGGCGGCTGCGCAGGATGGCCCGCCTCCGGTCCTCGTCCGCCGCGTCCCGCCGCCGCGGCAGCCGCGGCCCGCACGCCTGACCCGGCCGCCGGCCGTCCGCCCCGTCCGGTCGTGTCGCCCGGACGGGGGCGTCCGGTGCCGGGGAGCGGGCCGGGCCTGAGAGGCTGTGTCCCATGTCGACCAGCCCCGACCAGCGGTCCGAGCAGAGCAGCGAGAGCGGGCCGGGAGAGGGGGGACCCCTCGCGCCTGCCGTCCCCGGCGAGGCGCGGCCGCGGCCCCTTCCCCTCCCTCTTTCCTTCCTTTTCGGGCTGCCCGCGCTGCTCTTCGCGCTGATCACCTGGCAGGTCGCCGTCGACGGCCCCCTGCTGCGGCTGGACGACCGCCTCAGCCGCGCCCTGGTCCACCCCGACCGGCTCTCCGAGCTGCTGTCCGACCTGGGTGATGTGCAGGTCGCGGTGCCCGTGCTGGTGGTGGTCGCGGTGTTCGTGGCGCTCCGGGGCCAGGCGGCGTCCCGGCCGCGCTGGTGGCTGCCGCCCGTCGCCGCGTTCCTGCTGATGACACTGGTGCCGATGATCGTCGTACCCCTGAAGGAGTGGACCGACCGGCCCGGTACGCCCGTCGTGCCGCCCGCCACCGGCTACTACCCCTCAGGACACACCGCGACGGCGGCCGTCGCCTACGGCTCCGCCGCGCTGGTCCTGCTGCCGTGGCTCGGCACGGTCCTCGCCCGGCGGCTGGCCGTGGCCGCGGCGGGGGTCCTCGTCCTCGCCGTGTCGTACGGGCTGGTCCGGCGCGGCTACCACTGGCCGCTGGACGTGGCGGCCAGCTGGTGTCTGTGCGCCGTGCTGCTCGGCGGGCTGCGGCTGTTCCTGCGCAGAGCCGGCGCCGACCGCGCCGAATCGTAGTACCGGGGGCGTCCACCCGTACGACTCGGACAAACGTCCCCGTGCCGTCCCGCACCTACCGTGGACCACACAAGCCCCGCTCCGATTCGGAAGGCCGGTAAGCCCGACATGACCTCCACTCACGCCTTCTGGCTCGCCGGCCGCCAGGCCGCCGGCGAGGACAGCTTCGATGTCACCTCCCCGTGGGACGGGCGCCTCGTCGGCAAGGTCGGTGTGCCGACGGACGCGCAGGTCGAGGAGGCCGTGGCCGCCGCCTACGCGGTGCGCGAGGAGTTCGCCGCGACCCCGGCCCACGTCCGGGCCGCCGCCCTCGACCACGTCAGCAAGCGGCTCGCCGAGCGCACCGAGGAGATCGCCCGGCTGATCTCCGCCGAGAACGGCAAGCCGGTCAAGTGGGCGCGCGGCGAGGTCGGCCGGGCCGTCTCCGTCTTCCGTCTCGCCGCCGAGGAGGCCAGGCGGTTCAACGGCGGCGAGGTCCAGCGGCTCGACACCGACGCGGGCGGCCAGGGCCGCCTGGCGCTGACCCGTCGCTTCCCGAAGGGGGTCGTCCTCGGCATCGCGCCGTTCAACTTCCCGCTGAACCTGTGCGCCCACAAGATCGCTCCGGCGATCGCGGCGGGCGCGCCGATCATCCTCAAGCCGGCCCCCGCCACCCCGCTGTCCGGACTGATCATCGGCGACCTGCTGGCCGAGACGGACCTGCCGGCCGGTTCCTGGTCGATCCTGCCGGTCGCCAACGACCGCATGCCCGCCCTGGTCCAGGACGAGCGGCTGCCGGTCATCTCCTTCACCGGCTCCGAGAAGGTCGGCTACGCGATCATGGACTCGGTGCCGCGCAAGCACTGCACCCTGGAGCTGGGCGGCAACGGCGCGGCCGTCGTCCTGGGCGACTACGCGTCCGACGCCGACCTCGACTGGGCCGCCACCCGCATCGCCACCTTCTCCAACTACCAGGGCGGCCAGTCCTGCATCTCGGTGCAGCGGGTGATCGCGGACGCCTCGGTGTACGACCGTCTCCTGCCACGCATCGTCGCGGCCGTGGAGGCCCAGGTCACCGGCGATCCGTCCGACGACGAGACCGATGTCGGCCCGCTGGTCAGCGAGGACGCGGCCAAGCGGGTCGAGACCTGGGTGGACGAGGCCGTCGCGGCCGGGGCGCGGCTCCTCGCCGGCGGCAAGCGTGACGGCGCCTCCTACGCGCCGACCGTCCTCACCGGCGTACCGGCCGACACCAAGATCGCCTGCGAGGAGGTCTTCGGACCGGTCCTCACCGTGCAGCGCACGGAGGGCGAGGCCGAGGCCTTCGCGGCCGTCAACTCCTCCAAGTACGGCCTCCAGGCGGGCGTGTTCACCCATGACGTCCAGGTCGCCTTCCGCGCCCACCGCGCGCTGGAGGTCGGCGGCGTGGTCATCGGCGACGTGCCGTCCTACCGCGCCGACCAGATGCCGTACGGCGGCGCCAAGCAGTCGGGGGTCGGCCGGGAGGGCGTGAAGTTCGCGATGGACGACTACACGTACGAGCGGGTGCTGGTCCTGACCGGCCTCGCGCTCTAGTTGATGGTGACCATTTTCATCCAGCCTCCGAAGGGGCCCGGCACCGATGCCTTCCGGTGCCGGGCCCCTTCTCCGTGCGGCTTCTTCCGGACCCTCAACCGGAGAAGCCGACGTGCGCGAGCCGCAGCGGACCGCGCAGTCCGATGCGCAGATCGTGGACGCCGGCGGCGGTGAAAGGCGCGGCGACCTCGACGTAGTCGTACGGCCCTGCCGTGGGCGAGCCGACCGTCAGGGTGGCCGTGACCGGGCCGCCGCCCAGGGACAGTTCGACCGCGCCCGCGCCGGCCACCCGCACCGTCACACCTGTGGTGCCGGAGCCGAAGTCGCAGGCCCGGTAGACCAGTTCGCCCGAGTTCCCGGCGACGGGCGTCACCGCGTCGCCCGACACCTTCGTCCGGTCGACGATCTCCGTACCGCTCTGCTCGTCGTAGTCGGCCGGGGCCAGCCCGCTCCGGTGGGCCGGGCGCGCCACAGCCGGGCCGCCGTCGAGCACGACGGTCCCGCGCAGCCGGATGTCCTCGCTCGACCCGCCGATCAGCAGGTCGTACGGCCCCGGCTCCAGCCACCAGCCGCCCCGCGCCACGTCCCAGAACGCGAACGCGGACAGCGGAACCTCGAAGACGACGGCCGCCGTCTCGCCCGGTGCGAGTCCGAAGCGGCGGTGGTCGAGCAGCTCGCGGCGCGGACGCGTGACGGAGGGGTCCACGGCACGGGTGTAGAGCTGGACGACCTCGTCGGCGGCCGTGTCCCCGGTGTTGGTGACCGTGCAGGAGATCCGCGCCCGCTCGGCGCCGGTCTCCACCGTCAGGCCGGCGTACGAGAAGGAGGTGTACGACAGGCCGTGGCCGAAGGGGAACAGGGGCCGGCCCTCGAAGTACAGGTACGTCTGGCGGGCGCCGATCACGTCGTAGTCGAGCAGGTCGGGCAGATCGGCGTCGTCGGCGTACCAGGTCTGCGGGAGGCGCCCGGCCGGGGAGACGTCGCCGGCGAGGACGCGCGCGAGGGCCGTGCCCGCCGCCTGCCCGCCGTGGGCCGTCCACAGCACCGCGCCGAGCCGGCCCGGCTCGATCGCGTACGGGTACGCCGACACCAGCGCCAGCACCGTGCGCCGGCCCGAGGCCCGGGCCGCCGACAGGATCCGCTCCTGGTGGGCGGGCAGCCGCAGGGTCGTACGGTCCTCGGTCTCCCGGCCGTTGATGTGCGGGTCGTTGCCCGCCACGACCACGACCACGTCCGCCTCGGCCGTGACCCGGGCCACCGCGTCCTCGGCGCGTTCGACGACGATCGGCTGGAACACATCGGGTGCCTCGGGACCCTCCTCGGCAACCTTGACGCCGTCGGCGGCGACACAGACGGGACGCCCCGTTCCCAGGTGCCGTAGGAGGTGACCGTTCTGATGGGGTTCCAGGCGGAACGTCTCCTGGACCACCCAGCCGCCCGGCTGATCGGCCGAGGCGCGCAGGAAGCCGTCCTCGGCGACGGAGAGATAGCGGCCGTCCGGGGCGCGGAGGGTGAGCACTCCCTCGCCCCAGTCGACGAGCGCGAGCTCGGTGCCGGTGCTGTCCGTGGTCAGCGGCGGCAGGTCGGTGCGGCCCGCGAGCAGCGCCGGGTCGAGGGCGCCGGCGGCGCCGCGCGTCTCGTCGGGCGCCTCGGGGGCGGGCGGGACCTTCACGAAGGCTCCCGAGGACGTCTTCAGCAGGACGCGGTCCACCCCCTCCGCGAACTCCACCCGGTCCGCGCCGAACCGCTCGTACAGCCCCTCCAGGGGAGTGGAGCGATGGATCAGGGTGCCGCTGTACCAGTCGAGCTTGCACTCGTCGGCGAGCAGACCCACCACCGCGACGCGGGTGTCGGCGGCCAGCGGCAGCACTCCGTCGTTGCGCAGCAGCACGATCGCCTGCTCGGCGGCCTCCCCGGCGAGCACCCGGTGGGCCGGGGTGTCGAACTCGCCGGTGCCCGCGTGCGGGTCGTAGAGCGGGTCGAACTCGCCGAGACGGAAGCGGACCGAGAGCTGTCGGCGGACCGCCGCGTCGATGTCCGCCTCGGTCAGCAGACCCTGTTCCAAGGCGCCCTCGACCCGGGCGGTGATCTTCGAGCCGTCCGTGCCGTGGTCGGTGAAGCTGTCGACGCCGGCCTGGAGCGCGGCCGCCGTCGCCTCCTCGTGCGTGTCGAAGTAGTGCTCGGAGTCGACCAGGTTGGAGGGCGCCCCCGCGTCCGAACAGACCAGCAGCTCGTCCTCCGTCCAGGCCCGCAGGTGCTCGCGCAGATACGGGGAGACGTGGTTGGGGCGGCCGTTGACCAGGTTGTAGGCGGGCATCACCCCGGCCACCGCGCCCGCCTCGACGGTCTCGCGGAAGGCCCGCAGGTCGTACTCGTGCAGCACACGCGGCCGGACCGACGACGACGTGACGTCCCGGCCGGTCTCGTTGTTGTGCGCCAGCCAGTGCTTGAGGACGGGCGCGGTGCGCCAGTACGTCGGATGCTCGCCGCGCAGGCCCTGCGTGTACGCCGTGGCGATGGCGGAGGTCAGCTTCGGGTCCTCCGAGTAGCCCTCCTCGTTACGGCCCCACAGCGGGTGCCGCAACAGGTTCACCGTCGGCGACCAGACGTTCAGCCCCACCCGCTCGTCGCGGGCGTGCATCGCCCGGACCTCCTTGGACACCGCCTCGCCGACCCGCCGCACGAGCTCCGGGTTCCAGGTCGCGCCCAGCCCCACGGCCTGCGGGAACACCGTCGCCGGACCCATCCACGCGACGCCGTGCAGAGCCTCCTGGCCGGTGCGGAACGCGGCGATGCCGAGCCGCTCGACGGCCGGGGCGAACTGGTGCAGGAAGGAGACCTTCTCGTCCAGGGTCAGGCGCGACAGCAGATCGTCGATGCGCTTCGCGATCGGCAGATGCGGATCGCGGAAAGGCGGCGTGTGCGGCGTGGGTGCGGTCACGTGGGGATCCCTTTGCGATGGAGCGGGGGAACGCTTTCGAAGCGCTTCGATGCTCATTCGACGCGGGGGTGGGTGTCAAGGGAAGCTCACGGTTATTTCAAGCAGGGCATAAGAACAGGTCACCCCCCATACCTCGGAGGAATCTTGGAAGCGGCCCTTGTGCACCCCCGGGTGTTCACTTAACCTCGCAGCAACATCGAAGCGCTTCGACTGAGATCGACCGGAAAGTGTCGTGACACGGGTCCCTGACACGGGTCGGAGGGTCGGGGGATCGCTTCAGCTCAGCCAGTTCCACTCGAGACACCGCAGCCGACGGCCACCGCCGGGTGTCCTGGTGCGCCATGAAGGGTTGACGCAATGACGCCGAACGCCGCTTCCGCCTCCTCGGGCTCCTCCGGCCCCAGCCGGAGAAGCTTCCTCGCCTCCACGGCGGTCGCCACCGCAGCGGTGGCGGGAGGGATGCCGCTGCTCGCCGCCTGCGGCGGCACGGACAGCGGTTCGCGCGACGGCACCACCTCGGGCAAGGACGCCAAGAAGATCCTGCCGGCGTTCGTCGCCTCCAACGTGGTGACGCCCGACATCCCGTCGAAGAACGGCTCCCCGATCGGCTTCACCAGCAAGCTGAATCTGGCGACGCTGAAGACCTCGGTGCCGAAGAAGCTGGGCAAGGGCGGCAAGGTCACGATCATGTCGCCGTTCTGGGGCTCCCCGCCCAAGTCAGACAACGCCTACTACACGGGGATGAACGACCTCATCGGCGTCGACGTCGTCTGGCAGAACCAGGACGGCAACACCTACGACCAGAAGCTCGGCGCGGTCCTCGCCTCCAGCGACGTACCGGACGTGGTGGTCGTCCCGGGCTGGAACATGACCGGACGGATACCCAGCGCGATCATCAGCAAGTTCGCCGACCTGGGCCCCTACCTGTCCGGCGACGCCGTCAAGGAGTACCCGAACCTCGCCGCGATCCCCACCGACGCCTGGCAGCGCTCCATCTTCGGCGGCAAGCTGCGCGGCCTGCCGATGCCCCAGTCGTACGTGACCGGCATCGTGCCCCTCTACCGCAAGGACATCTTCGACAAGGAGGGGTACGAGACACCCCGCTCGGCGGACGAGTTCCTGGCCCTGGCCAAGGAGATCACCAACGCCAAGGCCAAGCGGTGGGCCTGCCTGGACATGAAGTGGACCGCCTGGCAGATGTTCGGCGTGCTCTCCGGCAGCGAGAAGCCGCTCGGCTGGAACCTCGTCGACGGCAAGCTCGTCAACCGCGTCGAGACCGACGAATACCTCGAGGCGCTGGAGTGGACCCGCAAGCTCTTCGCCGCCGGAGTGGTGCACCCCGACGGCAAGCTGGGCAAGACGGCCCCCGACCCCGGCCCCAAGTTCGCGGCGGGCGAGTTCCTGATCTACTCCAACAACATCAGCCAGTGGTGGAGCCGCACCGCCGAACAGGCCACCCAGAACCCCGAGTTCAAGATCTGGGGCATGGACGTCTACGGCCACGACGGCGGCGACCCGACCCTGTGGGCCGAACAGCCGGCCGGGATCTTCGCCTTCGTCAACAAGAAGGCGTCCGAGTCGGTCGTCCGTGACGTGCTGGCCGTCGCCAACGTCACCGCCGCGCCGTACGGCACCAAGGAGTACATGATGACCAACTACGGTGTGGAGGGCACCCACTACACCGTCAAGGACGGCGTCCCGGTCAAGACCGACCAGGGCAACAACGAGGTGCTGAACGCGTACGTCATGGTCGCGAGCCCCGCCGCCACCCTTGCGCACCCCGACTTCCCGGAGGTCGCCAAGGCGCAGGTCGAGTGGCAGCAGCGGATGGGCTCCTTCACCAAGAAGTCCTCCTTCTACGGCATGCAGATCACCGAGCCGGCCCGCTGGACCAACCTCTCCGACAATTTCGAGCAGCTCGAGGACGACATCACCCGGGGCCGCAAGAAGATCAGCGACATGCAGCAGGCCGTGTCCGACTGGAAGAGCAAGGGCGGCGACAAGCTGCGCGACTGGTACCAGAAGCTGCTCGACGACAACGGCACGGCGGCGAGCTGACCGGCGGCGAGGCAAGGAGAACGGCCGTGTCCCACAGCACGGTGCCTCGCAGCGGGGCGGAGACGACAGCCGAGCCGGCGAAGACCCCGGTGGCGTCCGGCGGCGCCACCGGCTCCCGGGAGGAGAAGCCCGCCGGGAAGGTGGGCCTGCGGATCCGGTTCAGACGGGACCGGGTCCTGCTCCTCATGACCCTGCCGGCCGTCGTGCTGCTCCTGGTCTTCAACTACCTGCCGATCCTGGGCAACATCGTCGCGTTCCAGGACTACGACCCGTACATCAGCGACAACGGCATCGTCTCGATGCTGCACAGCCCCTGGGTGGGCCTGGAGAACTTCCAGCGCATCTTCGCGGACTCGGCGTTCTGGGGCGCGGTGCGGAACACGCTGGTCCTGTTCTTCCTCCAGCTGCTGCTGTACTTCCCGATCCCCATCGCGCTCGCCCTGGTGATCAACAGCGTGGTCAGACCGAGGGTGCGGGCACTCTCCCAGGCGATCCTGTACCTGCCGCACTTCTTTTCCTGGGTGCTGGTCATCGCGGTCTTCCAGCAGTTGTTCGGCGGCGCGGGCATCCTGTCGCAGCTCCTGCGCCAGCACGGCTACGACGGCCTCGACATCATGACCGACCCGGGAACCTTCAAGTTCCTGGTGACCGCGGAGAGCGTGTGGAAGGACGCCGGCTGGGGGATCATCGTCTTCCTCGCCGCGCTGTCCTCCGTCCCCACGGACCTGTACGAGGCCGCGGCGATGGACGGGGCCGGGCGCCTGCGCCGCATGTGGCATGTGACGCTTCCCGCCCTGCGGCCGGTGATCGCGCTCCTGCTGGTGCTGCGGGTCGGGGACGCGCTGACGGTCGGCTTCGAACAGATCCTGCTGCAACGCGACGCCGTGGGACCCGGCGCGGCGGAGGTCCTCGACACCTTCGTCTGGTGGAACGGCGTGCGCAACCAGGACTTCGGATACGCGGCCGCCGCCGGTCTGATCAAGGGCGTCGTCAGCCTCGGGCTGGTCCTCGCCGCGAACAAGGTGGCCCATCTGATGGGCGAGCAGGGGGTGTACAAGAAGTGAGTACGGTCCTCGACAAGGTGGCGCCCGAAAGGCCCGGCCGCTGGTCGGCTCCTCCCCGGTCGGCCTGGGAGGAGGAGCCCGGCAAGGCCGGTCTCGCCGGCAAGGGTCTCGTCCTCTCCCTGGCCTGCCTCGGCATCCTCTTCCCCATCTGGATCGTCGTCGTCACCAGCCTCTCCTCGCGGCGGACCATCGACCGGGCGGGCGGTCTGGTGATGATCCCCAAGGGCATCACCTTCGTCGCCTACAAGGAGTTGCTGAGCGGCGGACAGGTGACGCGGGCGGCGGTGATCAGCGTGCTGATCACCCTCGTCGGCACGCTCTTCTCGATGAGCGTGTCCGTCCTGTGCGCCTACGGCCTCTCCCGCACGGGTTCGCTCGGGCACCGCTGGATCCTGCTGGTCCTGCTGGCGACGATGTTCTTCAGCGCGGGCCTGATCCCGACCTACCTGCTGGTGCAGTCGCTCGGCCTGACGGACACGTACCTCGCCCTGATCCTCCCCAGCGCGATCAGCGTGTTCAACATCCTGGTGCTGCGCGGCTTCTTCATGGACATCTCGCAGGAACTGACAGACAGCGCGCGGATCGACGGGGCGGGCGACTTCCGGATCCTGTGGCAGATCGTGATGCCCCTGTCGAGGGCGGTGCTCGCCGTCATCACGCTGTTCTACGCCGTCGGCTACTGGAGCGCATGGTTCAACGCGTCGCTGTACCTCAACGACCAGGACATGATGCCGCTGCAGAACGTCATGATCCAACTGGTCCAGAAGCAGGAGGCCCCGGTCGGCCTGGGCCAGGCCATCAAGACGGGCCAACTGTCGGGCCTGGCGGTGCAGATGGCGGTCATGGTGATGGCGTTGCTGCCGGTGGCCGTGCTGTCCCCGTTCGTCCAGAAGCACTTCAAGAAGGGGATGCTGACGGGGGCGGTGAAGGGGTAGCCGACGCCCATTCCCCTCCGTAGCTGCGGGCAGTCGTGCCTCCCCCAGTGCCTCAAGGGCCTGGGGGGACCCCCAGGGCAGCACGGGTGGGCGCAGCGGCACCCGCCGGCGCGGCGAGCGATACCCCACCCCCCCCGCCCAGCCCCCCCACGTCCACTTTCCACGACCCCCGAGGTACCCCATGCACGTCACCCGCCGCACCGTCCTCGCCGGCACCGCGGCAGCCGCCGCGCTCACCGCCCTCCCCGCCGCGCAGGCAACCGCAGCCACCGCCGACGGCACCCCCGCCTACCGCTGGCGCAACGCCGTCATCGGCGGCACCGGCTTCGTCACCGGCGTCCTCTTCCACCCCGCCGTCCGCGGCCTCGCCTACGCCCGCACCGACATCGGCGGCGCCTACCGCTGGGACGACAGAGCCGCGAGATGGACCCCCCTCACCGACCACCTCGGCTGGGACGACTGGAATCTCCTCGGCGTGGAGGCCCTCGCCGTCGACCCCGCGCACCCGGACCGCCTCTACCTGGCCCTCGGCACCTACGCCCAGTCCTGGGCCGGCAACGGCGCGGTCCTGCGCTCCGAGGACCGCGGCGCCACCTGGGCCCGCACCGACCTCACCGTGAAGCTCGGCGGCAACGAGGACGGCCGGGGCACGGGCGAGCGCCTCCTCGTCGACCCGAGGGACAGCGACACGCTGTGGCTGGGGACGCGGCACGACGGGCTCCTCAAGTCGACCGACCGGGGCGCCACCTGGGCGGCCGCCGACGGCTTCCCGGGCACCCCCACCGCATCCGGCCAGGGCGTCACGCTCCTCGTCGCCGCCGGCCGCACCCTCTACGCCGGCTGGGGAGACTCCGACGGCACGGCGGGATCCCCGAACCTCTACCGGACCACCGACGGCACCACCTGGGAAGCCGTACCCGGGCAGCCCACCGGCGCCTCCGCCAAGGTCCCGGTCCGCGCGGCCCACGACCGCCACACGCGCGAGCTGTACGTGACGTACGCCGACGCACCCGGTCCCAACGGGCAGTCCGACGGCAGTGTGCACCGGCTGGCTACCACCAGCGGCAAGTGGACCGACGTGACCCCGGTCCGGCCCGCCGGCGGTGACACCTTCGGCTACGGCGGCGTCGCCGTGGACGCCTGCCGCCCCGGCACCGTCGTCGTCTCCACCAACAACCGCTGGTCGGCGGTCGACACCCTGTACCGGACCACGAACGGCGGCCGCACCTGGACGTCGCTGAAGGACTCGGCGGTCCTCGACGTGTCCGAGACCCCGTTCCTCACCTTCGGCGGCGACCAGCCCAAGTTCGGCTGGTGGATCCAGGCCGTCGCCGTCGACCCGTACGACTCGCAGCACGTCGTGTACGGCACCGGCGCCACCCTCTACGGCACCCGCGACCTGAAGCACTGGGCGCCGCAGATCCGCGGCCTGGAGGAGACCTCCGTACGTCAGCTGATCTCGCCCCCGACCGGGCAGGCGCACCTGATCAGCGGACTCGGGGACGTCGGCGTGATGTACCACGAGCGGTTCACGGCCTCGCCGTCCCGCGGCATGGCGACGAACCCGGTGTTCGGGACGGCGACGGGTCTCGCCCAGGCGGCGGCCAGACCGTCGTACGTCGTGCGCACCGGCTGGGGCGACCACGGCAACGGCGCCTACTCCCACGACGGCGGCAAGAGCTGGGCGCCCTTCGCGGCGCAGCCCGCCCTCGCCAAGGACGCCCCGGGGCCGATCGCCGTCAACACCGACGGCAGTGTGCTGCTGTGGACCTTCGTGCACTGGGACGGCACCAAGTACCCCGCCCAGCGCTCCACGGACAACGGCGCGACCTGGTCCGAGGTCGCCTCCTTCCCCAAGGGCGCCACCCCGCTCGCCGACCCGGCCGACCCGACCCGCTTCTACGCGTACGACACCGACACCGGAACCCTGTACGCCAGCACCGACGGTGGTCTCACCTTCACCGGCCGCGCGAGCGGACTGCCCGCCGGCGACAGCCAGTTCCAGCTGGCCGCGGCCCCGGGACGCTCCGGCGACCTGTGGCTGAGCACCAAGTGGAACGGCCTGTACCGGTCCACCGACGGCGGGGCGACCTTCACCAAGCTGACCAGTTGCTGGGCGTCGTACACCCTCGCCTTCGGCAGGGCCGCCGACGGCGCCGACTACCCGGCGGTCTACCAGGTCGGCTCGACGGAGGCGATCACCGCCGTGTACCGCTCCGACGACGGTGCGAAGAGCTGGGTGCGGATCAACGACGACCGGCACCAGTGGGGCTGGATCGGCGCGACCATCGCCGCCGACCCGCGCCGCTACGGCCGCGTCTACATCGCCACCAACGGCCGGGGCATCCAGTACGGGGAGCCTGTGTAATGCCGAACCTGGGGGACGCCACCCGCGGCCGCATCCTGTTCGGCGGCGACTACAACCCCGAACAGTGGCCCGAGGAGACCTGGCACGAGGACGTCCGGCTGATGCGCGACGCCGGCGTCAACTCCGTCACCCTCGGCGTCTTCTCCTGGTCGAAACTCGAACCCCGGCCCGGGGCACGGGAGTTCGGCTGGCTGGACCGGCTGATGGACCTGATGCACCAGAACGGCATCGGGGTGGTCCTCGCCACCCCCACCTCCTCCCCGCCACCCTGGCTCGGCCGTCTCCACCCCGACTCCCTGCCCCGCACCGAGGACGGCCGGATCGAGTGGTGGGGCGGCCGCCAGCACTTCTCCCACTCCAGCTCCGCCTACCGCAGCCACGCCGCCGTCATCACCGAGGAACTGGCCGGCCGTTACGCCGGGCACCCCGCCCTCACCATGTGGCACATCAACAACGAGTACTGCACGGCCGACCACGGGGACGAGGCGGCCGCCCGCTTCCGACGCTGGCTGCGCGCGAGGTACGGCACCCTCGACGCCCTCAACTCCGCCTGGGGAACCGCGTTCTGGAGCCAGGGCTACGACAGCTGGGACACCGTCCTCCCGCCACGCACCCCGCACTACCTGCGCAACCCCACCCAGCTGCTGGACTTCCGGCGCTTCACCTCCGACATGCTCCTGGAGTGCTACACCGCCGAGCGGGACATCGTCGCCCGGCACACCCCGCACATCCCGGTCACCACCAACTTCATGCCACTGTTCTTCGGCCAGGACGCCTGGCGCTGGGCCGAGGAGGAGGACGTCGTCTCCGTCGACCTCTACCCCGATCCGCGCGACCCCCTCGGCCCCCAGCACGGCGCTCTGGTCCAGGACCTGACCCGCTCCCAGGCGCGCGGCCCCTGGATGCTGATGGAGCAGGCCGCCGGTCCCGTCAACTGGCGCGGCGTGAACCACGCCAAGCCCCGTGGACTCAATCGCCTCTGGTCCCTCCAGGCCGTCGCCCGCGGCGCGGACGCCGTCTGCTACTTCCAGTGGCGCCAGTCCCGCCAGGGCGCCGAGAAGTTCCACTCCGGGATGGTCGGCCACGCGGGAGAGCGGGGGCGTACCTTCCAGGAGGTCAAGCAACTGGGTGCCGAACTCGTCGCCATCGGCGGTGAAGTGACGGGCACTCATATCCAGGCGGACATCGCGGTCCTGCACGACTGGCACGCCTGGTGGGCCGGCGCCCAGGACGGCCGCCCCTCCGCGCACGTCGACCACCCGGCCGTGCTCCACTCCTGGCACCGCGCCCTCTGGGAAGCCCACCTCACCACCGACTTCGCGCACCCGGAGCACGACCTCACCCGCTACGGACTGGTCGTCGTCCCGCAGTTGTACGCGATGACGGACGCCGCGATCGACAACCTCGTCGCCTACGTGAGCGCGGGCGGCACCCTCGTCTCCGGCTTCCTCACCGGCATCGCCGACGAGGACGACCGCGTCCGCCCCGGCGGCATGGATCCGCGCCTGCGCGAGCTGTTCGGCATCGACGTGCTGCACGAGTGGTGGCCGCTGGAGGCGGGGGAGACCGTCGAGGCCGACGGCCTGCGCGGGACCCTCTGGTCGGAGGAGATCGAGCCGGCCGAGGGGGCCACGGTCGAGGCCGCCTACCGGGGCGGCGAACTCGACGGGCTGCCCGCCGTGCTGCGCCGGGACCGCGCCTGGTACGTCTCGACGCTCCCCGAACCCGACGCCCTGCGCGCCCTGCTCGCCCGCGTCGCGGCGGACGCCGGCGCACGGCCCGTCCTCGAAGACCTCCCGCGGACGGTCGAGGCCGTACGGCGGGGCGAACTGCTCTTCCTCCTGCACCACGGCCGCGAGCCGGTGACCGTGGACGTGCCGGGCACCCACACCGACCTGCTCACCGGCGACAAGATCACCGGCCGGGTCACCCTCGGCCGCCACGGCGTGGTGGTGTTGCGCCCATGAACACCATCCACGGCACCTGGGAACCCCGCCCCGCCACCCGCTGGGAGGACGCCTTCCTCAGCGGCAACGGCCGGCACGGCACCCTCGCGTTCGGCGATCCGAACGACGACCGTGTCATCGTCACCCACCACACCCTGGTCCGTCCCAACGGCTCCGAGCACGCCCGCCCGCCGCGACTCGCCGCCGGACTCCGCTCCCTCCAGGACCGGTTGCTGGCCGGAGAGCCCACCGCCGCCGAGGACTTCACAGACCACCGCCCCCTCCAGTGGGTCCAGCCCTTCCACCCGGCCTTCCAGACACGACTGCGCAGCACGCCGCCCGCCGAGCCGGCGCACGGCTACCGCCGCTGCGTCGACTTCACCACCGGCGAGACCACCGCCTGCCGCACCGACTGGACCAGCCGGGTCTTCGTCTCCCGCGCCGACGACGTGATCGTCCAGCAGGTCACCACCCCCGACCTGGACATCTCCCTGGACCACCGGCTCCCCGGCGCACCCGCCGGCCTCGCCGTCGGCCACGGCGCCGTCCTCACCCCGCACGGCGCCCTGCTCACCCTGCGCGCCCGCTACCCCGACAGCGACCGCGCGTACACCGGCGTCACCCTCGTCGTGGTCACCGGCGGCCGGACGGAGCTCAGCCTCCCCGGTGTACGGATCACCGGCGCACGGTCCGTGCTCCTGCTCACCCGGGTCCGCCGCCACACCGGCGAACTCGACGTGGCCGAGGAGCAGCGCGCCCTCACCGACCTGCCGCACCGCTACGACGACCTCCTCGACCGCCACCTCGCCCTCCACCGCACCGCCTACGACCGCGTCACCCTCGACCTCCACGCCGACCCCGCCGAACGCGCCCTCCCCGGCTCGGAGTTGCTCGAGCGGCCCCGCAGCGCGGCCCTCCTGGAACGCCTCTTCGCCGCCGGCCGCTACCACCTGCTCTCCTCCGCCGGCCTCAACCCGCCCCGGCTGACCGGCCTGTGGACCGGCGACTGGGACACCGCCTGGTCCGGCGCGTTCACCAACGACGCCAACGTCAACCTCCAGACCGCCTCCGCCACGGCCGCCGCCCTGCCCGAGGCGACCGACGCCCTCGCATCCCTGATCCACCGTCAGCTCGACGACTGGCGGGAGAACGCCAGTGCGGTCTTCGGCGCCCGGGGCGTGGTCGCGCCCGCGCACACCGACGGCGAGTCCGGGCTGACGTACCACTTCAGCCGCGAATACCCGCTGCACCTGTGGACCGCCGGAGCCGACTGGCTGCTGAAGCCCCTCGTCGACCACGACGAGGCCCGCGGCGCCCGCGACCCGCGCACCACCGCCGCCCTCGCCGAAGTCGCCCTGTTCTACGAGGACTTCCTCACCCGCACGGACGCGGACGGCCACCTGGTCGTCGTCCCCTCCTACTCGCCGGAGAACCGCCCCGCGAACGCCGGGTGGGGCACCCTCAACGCGGCCATGGACCTCTCGGCCGCCCGGCACGCCCTGCGCACGGCGGCCGACTACCACCCGGGCCCGGACGCCGACCGCTGGCGCGCCCTCGCCGACCGCCTCCCGCCGCACCGGATCAACGCCGACGGCGCCCTCGCCGAATGGGCCTGGCCCGGCCTCGAGGACACCTACGACCACCGCCACCTGAGCCACCTCTACGGCGTCTGGCCGCTCGACGAGATCAACCCCCACGACACCCCGGCCCTCGCCGCCGCCGCCCACCAGGCCCTCGAACTGCGCGGCGCAGAGAACGACTCCGCGCACGGCCACCTCCACCACGCCCTCATCGCGGCCCGGCTGCGGGACGGCGACCGCGTCGCCCACGCCCTCTCCCAGGTCCTCGACGGGGACTTCTTCCACGCCTCCCTGATGAGCGCCCACTACCCCCACCGCGACGTCTACAACGCGGACGCCGCCCACACCCTGCCGGCCGTGCTGATCGAGGCGCTCGTCCACTCCACGCCCGGCCGGCTGGTGCTGTTCCCCGCACTCCCGCCCGCGCTGCCGGCGGGTGAACTGCGGGGCATCCGCACCCGGTTCGGCGCCGGAATCGACCTCGCCTGGGGCCCCGAAGGCGCCACGGCGGTCATCCGGCCCACCCGCACCCACCGCATCGAACTCCGGACTTCCGCCGGCGACGCGGAGCCGCTCGACCTCGTCGCCGGAGAAGACCGCGTCCTCACCCTGGGGCCGCGGTAGCCCGACCACCTCCCCCCCACCCATGGAAGGGACACCATGGCAACACGCACGCTCAGCAGGGTCGGCAAGGCCCTGCTCGCCCCCGCCCTCGCGCTCGGCGCCACCGTCGGCCTCGCCGCCGCCCCCGCCTCGGCGGCCGTCTGGAGCTCCTGCGAGCAGTACGGCAACACCAGCCTGAACGGCTACACCCTCTACAACAACATCTGGGGCTCCGGCGCCGGAACCCAGTGCTTCTGGGCCAACTCCGGTACCAACTGGGGCGTCTGGGCCAACCACCCCAACACCGGCGGCATCAAGTCCTACCCCAACTCCAAGAAGGTGATCAACAAGACGATCACCTCGCTCGGTTCGCTGACCGGCAGCTACAACGTCACCGTCCCGTCCTCCGGCGCGTACAACACGTCGTACGACATCTGGGACACCGACTACGACTACGAGATCATGCTCTGGGTCAACAAGACCGGAGCCGTCGGCCCCCTCGGCACCTCGCAGGGGAACCTGACGCTCGGCGGTCACACCTGGACCGTCTACAAGGGCAACAACGGCGCCAACGACGTCTTCTCCTTCGTGCGCACCTCGAACTCCACCTCCGGCACCGTGGACATCCTCCCGATCCTGAAGTGGATCAAGGACACGAAGGGCTGGTTCGGCAACGAGACCATCGGAGACGTGCAGTTCGGCTTCGAGATCACCTCGTCGTCCGGCGGCCTCGACTTCCAGACCAACAGCGAGACGGTGAGCAGCAGCTGACGTCCGGGCCGAGGCCGGCCGGTGCGCCTACGCGCGGTCGACCTCGGCCCGCAACGCGTTGTAGTCGGCGAAAGCCGTGTCGACGTCCGAGCGGGTCAGGCCGTAACGGGCCAGGTCGTAGCGGTGCGGCCGGGTGCCCTTGGGGCGGGAGGCCACCTCGGGGAGCCGGGCCGCGTCGGCGTCGGTCCAGCGGGCGCCGACGGCGGCGTAGAGCTTGGGGGCGCCGGACGCCGGGTCGGAGCCGAGCCAGGAGTACGGGACGTCGATCAGCGCCTCCGGGGGGATCCAGGCGCGGGCGGCGAGGCCCCGCGTCATGGACCGGCTCAGCAGCTCCAGCCAGGTGGCGCCGAGCTCGTGGAGGTCCAGCGGGCGCAGGGTGATGGCCATGCCGTGCTCGATCAGGCTGCAGAACGACGGCACGACGGCGGCCGGATCGCGGTGCGTCCACACGATCGTCGCGTCGGGGAAGACGGAGAGCAGCGCCTCGAGGTTCTCGGTGTGCAGCGGGGACTTCAGCACCCAGCGGCGGCGCGGGCGGCCGTACTGCAGGACCTGGTAGATCTGCTTCAGATAGGCGTAGTCGGCGGTGAAGTCCCGTGCGTAGTGCCGCGCCTGGTACTCGGGGATGCGGGCCTGGGACAGCGGCATGATCGTGTGCGGGAGGGCGAAGGTGCACTCGTCGGGGCCCTCCGCCGTCATCGGGTGGATGTCGCGGTAGCGCGGGGAGAACAGGTTGATCGCGCCGACCATCGTCCGCGCGGCCGTGACCGCCTTCTTCCGCTGCTCGGGCGTCCCCTCCAGGTCCGGCGTCAGCAGTTCCCACAAGCGGGGACATCGGTGCTGCTCGGACAGGGACAGCACACCGTGGGTGAGGGTGGTGGCGGTGCGCGGGAGACCGACGACGAACACCGGCCGCTCGACGGGCTCCCGGACGATCTCCGGGTGCTCGGCGATCAGCCGCCGGATCCGGGCGCGGTTGGCCAGGTGCCGGCGCACATGGCCCTGCGCCGACCACCAGCCGACCGGGGTGAGGCGCTCGTCCCGGGCCCAGTGGCGGAGCAGGAACCGGAACTCGGCGGTGAACTCGGCGTCCGCCGGTCCCGCTTGTGCGGCCAGGCGGTCGAAGGCGCGGTCGGGGGTGCGGCGGGACCCGAATCCGGGCCTGAGCAGGAGATTGGCCAGCGTGAGGGGGAGGGGGCCGGAAGCCACGGTGGCAGTCCTTTCACGAGCGGACGGGGCAGGGTTAGTGCCCCCTCAACTGCCCCTCCATGCAGCGGAGTTGATTCATTTACCGCTCGGTAACCGGTCCGACCCCTCCCGCCGCCGCTATTCGGCCACGGGCAGCCGCGCGTCGTCCCGCAGGAACAGCGGGATCCGCTCCAGGGGGGCGTCGACCGTCACGCTCGTACCGCCCTCGTACGTCTCACCCGTCCACGCGTCCGTCCAGGTCGCGCCCGCCGGGAGGTGGGCCGTCCGGGTCGTGGCACCCGCCGTGAGCACCGGGGCGACCAGCAGGTCCCGGCCGAACAGGTAGGCGTCGTCGACCGACCAGGCCGCCGGGTCGTCGGGGAACTCCAGGAACAGCGGCCGCATCGGCGGCAGCCCCTCCTCGTGGGCCTCCCGCATGACCTGGAGGACGTACGGCTTCAGCCGCTCGCGCAGCCGCAGGTACTTCTCCAGGACCGCGCCCGCCTCCTCCCCGTACGACCACACCTCGTTGGGGCCGCCGGTCATCTCCGGGCCCAGCGGCATGCCCGGGTCACGGAAGCCGTGCAGGCGCATCAGCGGGGACAGGGCGCCGAACTGGAACCACCGGACCATGACCTCCCGGTACGCCGGGTCCTCCGGGTCGCCGCCGTGGAAGCCGCCGATGTCCGTGTTCCACCAGGGGATGCCGGAGAGGGCCGTGTTGAGGCCGGCCGCGATCTGCCGGCGCAGGGTCGGGAAGTCGGTGCCGATGTCACCCGACCACAGGGCGGCGCCGTAGCGCTGACTGCCCGCCCACGCCGAGCGGTTGAGGGTGACGACCTCCTCGCCCTCGGCGCGCAGGCCCTCGTGGAAGGTACGGGAGTTGTCGGCCGGGTAGAGGTTGCCGACCTCCAGGCCCGGCCCCGCCCAGTAGCGCAGGTTCTCCTGGAAGCCGGGCTTCAGCTCCGGCTCGCAGGCGTCCAGCCAGAAGGCCGTGATCCCGTACGGGACGAGGTAGTTGTCCCGGATCTTCGACCACACGAACTCCCGGGCCTCCGGGTTCGTCGCGTCGTAGAAGGCCACCTGGACCGTCGACGCGACCCCCTTGTCCGGCCAGTCCGCGTGCGCCATCGGGCCGTACTGCGTGCCGATGAAGTAGCCGCGCTGTTCCATCACCGGGTGGTTCTCGCTCAGCGGTGACACCGACGGCCAGACGCTGACCACCAACTTGATGCCCAGCTCGTCCAGTTCACGGACCATCGCCGCAGGGTCCGGCCACTCCTCGAGGTCGAACTTCCACTCGCCCAGGTGCGTCCAGTGGAAGAAGTCGCAGACGATCGCCGAGATCGGCAGCCCGCGGCGCTTGTACTCCCGTGCCACGGAGAGGAGTTCGTCCTGTGTGCGGTAGCGCAGCTTGCACTGCCAGAAGCCCGCGGCCCACTCCGGCAGCATGGGCGTGCGGCCGGTCACCGCGCTGTAGCGGCGCTGGCCGTCGGCCGGGCTGCCCGCGGTGATCCAGTAGTCGATCTGGCGGGCGGAGTCGGCGACCCAGCGCGTGCCGTTGTGCGCGAGCTCGACCCGGCCGATCGCGGGGTTGTTCCACAGCAGGGTGTAGCCGCGGCTGGAGGAGAGCACCGGGATGCCGACCTCGGCGTTGCGCTGGACCAGGTCCAGCACCAGGCCCTTCTGGTCGAACCGCCCGTGCTGGTGCTGGCCGAGGCCGAACAGCTTCTCGTCCTCGTAGGCGGCGAACCGCTGCTCCAGCCGGTGGTGGCCGCCTCCGACGGCGGTGTAGAGGCGGGAGCCCGGCCACCAGAAGTGGGCGCGCTCCTCGGCGAGCACCTCGCTGCCGTCGTCCGTGCGCAGAAAGCGGATCAGGCCCTCGGCGCCGACCTCGACGGTCAGCCCGCCGACGGTCAGCCGCCCCTGCCCGTCCTCGATCTTGACCGTGTACGGCGTCGGCGGGGCGTCGTCGAGGAGCGCGCCCGGGAGCCCGTCGAGCACGGGGCCGCCGAGCCGGGCCCGCACCCGGACCGCGTCCGGGCCCCAGGGCTCGATGCGCAGTGTCTCCTGTCGGCCGCTCCACTCCAGCGCGCCGCCGCGCTCACGGAAGGTGCCGACGGTGGGCGACGACTGCGCGAGGCTGACCGTGCCGTGACTGGGCTGGTTTTCGGCAGGCTGATTCACGTGGGGTGCTCCCGAAAGGACGTGAGGGTGCCCGAAGGGCGTGGGAAAGCTGGGTCAGGAGGTGCCGGACGGCGCCGGACCCGAACTCGTCCGGACCGTCAACTCCGGTGCGATCAGCACGACTTCGTCCTCGCCCCGGCCGTCGAGCTTGGCGACCAGATGCTCCACGGCGTGCCGGCCCATCTCCTGCGCGGGGATGGCGACCGACGTCAGCCGCACCGAGGCCTGGACGGCGACCTGGTCGGGGCAGATCGCGACCACCGACACGTCCTCGGGCACGGCACGGCCCTGCTGGCGCAGCAGCGCGAGCAGCGGCTCGACCGCCGACTCGTTCTGGACGACGAACCCCGTGGTGTCCGGGCGCTCGTCGAGGATGCGGGCGAGCGTGGCGGCCATCGCGTCGTACCCGCCCTCGCACGGCCGGTGCAGCAGCCGTACACCCAACTCCCTCGACCGGGAACGGAGTCCGTCGAGCGTGCGCTCGGCGAAGCCGGTGTGCCGTTCGTAGACCGCGGGGGCCTCGCCGATGACAGCGATGTCGCGGTGGCCGAGCTTCGCCAGATGCTCCACGCACAGCGCGCCGGTCGCCGTGAAGTCGAGGTCGACGCAGGTGAGGCCGGAGGTGTCGGCGGGCAGGCCGATCAGGACCGAGGGCTGGTCGGTCGCCCGCAGCAACGGCAGCCGCCCGTCGTCGAGTTGGACGTCCATCAGGATCATGGCGTCGGCGAGCCCGCTGCCGGTGACCCGGCGCACCGCGTCGGGCCCCTCCTCGCCGGTGAGCAGCAGGACGTCGTAGCCGTGGGTGCGGGCGGTGGTGGCCACCGCGATGGCGATCTCCATCATCACCGGCACGTACATGTCGGTGCGCAGCGGGATCATCAGCGCGATGATGTTCGACCTGCTGCTGGCCAGCGCCCGCGCTCCCGCGTTCGGGTGGTAGCCGAGTTCGCGGATGCTCTCTTCGACCCGCTGCCGGGTGGTCGTGGAGATGGACCGCTTGCCGCTGAGGACATAGCTCACCGTGCTCGCCGAGACTCCGGCGTGCTGGGCGACCTCGGCGAGGGTGACCATCCAGCTCTCCAAGCTTTTGTGAAGCGCTTCGACAGTGCGCATTGCGAACACGGGCGGGTGAGGGTGGTTCGACAGTAGCCTCAGCGAAGGTGGGTGTCCATAGCCTGTCGAAGCGCTTCGACAACGAGTTGTGGCGGAATCGTGGAGAACGGTGCGCCCTGAGTATCACGGGCAAGCGCTCACCGGGGAGAGCCGAGGAGGACGGCAACCTTTTCCGCCCCGGCGGCCACTTGGGTGACGTCAGCACCGTCCGTCCCGGAAGGACCCCGATGCAGCACCGCCGCCCCCGTCTGTCGAAGAAGACGAAGACCCTGACCGCCGCCGCCGTGGCCCTCGCGGCCGCCGCCGGCGTCACCGTCGCCCAGGCGGGTGAGTCGAGCAAGAAGTGCACGGCCTTCGACACGATCACGCTCGGCAAGTACTACGTCAACAACAACCTCTGGGGCCAGGACAAGGGCACCGGCAGCCAGTGCGTCTGGGACAACTCCGCGAGCGGCGGCACCATCTCCTGGGGGACCGGTTACACCTGGGCCAACAGCAGCAAGGGCACCGACTCGGACGTGAAGTCGTACGCCTCCTCCGTCCTCGGCTGGCACTGGGGCTGGAAGGTCGACAAGGCGAAGACCGGGCTGCCGATCAGGGTCGGCGACCGCAAGAAGGTCACCGCGAGCTGGGAGTTCTCCCTCCCCGCCGACCCCGGCACCATGAACGTCTCCTACGACCTGTGGCTGCACGCCAAGAACACCGCGGACTGGCAGGACCAGCCCACCGACGAGATCATGATCTGGCTCAACCGCCAGGGCGGCGCCGGCCCGCTGGGCACCAAGTACGGCAGTGTCAGCCTGGGCGGCGCGATGTGGGACATCTACCAGGGCGACATCGGCTGGAAGGTGTACTCCTTCGTACGCCGCGCCAACACCACGAAGGCCACTCTCGACCTCGACGACTTCACCCAGGCACTCGTCCGGCGCAAGCTCCTCGGCAACGACAAGTACGTCTCCGGCATCGAGTCCGGAACCGAGGTCTTCAAGGGAACCGGCCGCCTGGACACCAGGTCGTACTCGGTCACCATCGGCTGAGGCGGCGCCGGTCGGGCGCGCGAAGGGTGGCGGGGTCATCCCGGATCGGGTACCAACGATCGAGTAGCACCCATCGGTAACCAATGTGGCCCGAGATCCCGATTCGCGGCGAGGTGAGCCTCATGTCCGCACCACCCCTCAAAAAACCCACCGTCACCGAGCGTGAGGCACGCCAGGTGGCGGAGGCCGCCCGGGAGCAGGACTGGCGCAAGCCGAGCTTCGCCAAGGAACTGTTCCTGGGCCGATTCCGCCTCGACCTCATCCACCCCCACCCGCTCCCCACCGACGAGGCCGTCCGGCGCGGCGAGCAGTTCCTGACCAAGCTCCGCGCGTTCTGCGAGACGAAGATCGACGGCGCGCTGATCGAGCGCGAGGCCCGGATCCCCGACGAGGTGATCAACGGGCTCAGGGAGCTCGGCGCCCTCGGCATGAAGATCGACCCCAAGTACGGCGGGCTCGGTCTCACCCAGGTGTACTACAACAAGGCGCTGGCCCTGGTCGGCTCGGCGAGCCCCGCGGTCGGGGTGCTGCTGTCGGCGCACCAGTCGATCGGCGTACCGCAGCCGCTGAAGATGTTCGGCACCCCCGAGCAGAAGCAGGCCTTCCTGCCGCGCTGCGCCACCACCGCCGTCAGCGCCTTCCTCCTCACCGAGCCGGACGTCGGCTCCGACCCGGCCCGCCTCGCCACCAGCGCGGTGCCCGACGGGGACGACTACGTCCTCGACGGGGTGAAGCTGTGGACGACGAACGGCGTCGTCGCCGACCTGCTGGTCGTGATGGCCCGTGTCCCGAAGAGCGAGGGGCACAAGGGCGGCATCACCGCCTTCGTCGTGGAGAGCGACTCGCCCGGCATCACCGTCGAGAACCGCAACGCCTTCATGGGCCTGCGCGGCATCGAGAACGGCGTCACCCGCCTGCACCGGGTCCGGGTCCCCGCCGCGAACCGCATCGGCCCCGAGGGCGCCGGACTGAAGATCGCCCTCACCACCCTCAACACCGGCCGGCTCTCGCTGCCCGCGTCCTGCGTCGCGGCCGGCAAGTGGTGCCTGAAGATCGCCCGCGAGTGGTCCACGGCCCGCGAGCAGTGGGGCAAGCCGATCGCCGACCACGAGGCGGTCGGCGCGAAGATCAGCTTCATCGCGGCCACCACCTTCGCCCTGGAGGCGGTGCTCGACCTGTCCTCGCAGATGGCCGACGAGGACCGCAACGACATCCGCATCGAGGGCGCCCTGGCCAAGCTGTTCGCCTCCGAGATGGGCTGGCGGATGGCCGACGAACTGGTCCAGATCCGCGGCGGCCGCGGCTTCGAGACGGCCGCCTCCCTGGCCGCCCGCGGCGAGAAGGCGGTCCCCGCCGAACAACTCCTGCGCGACCTGCGCATCAACCGCATCTTCGAGGGCTCCACGGAGATCATGCACCTCCTCATCGCCCGCGAGGCCGTCGACGCCCACCTCTCCGTCGCCGGCGACCTCATCGACCCCGACAAGTCCCTCCAGGACAAGGCGAAGGCGGGCGCGAACGCGGGCCTCTTCTACGCCAGGTGGCTGCCGAAGCTCGTCGCCGGACCGGGCCAGCTCCCGTCCTCCTACGGCGAGTTCAAGCACACCGGCGTGGACCTCTCGGCGCACCTGCGGCACGTCGAACGGCATGCCCGCAAGCTCGCCCGGTCCACCTTCTACGCCATGTCCCGCTGGCAGGGCCGGATGGAGACCAAGCAGGCCTTCCTCGGCCGGATCGTCGACATCGGAGCGGAGCTGTTCGCGATGAGCGCGGCCTGCGTCCGCGCCGAGCTGCTGCGCTCGCGCGGCGAGAACGGCGCCGAGGCCTACCGTCTCGCCGACGTCTTCTGCCGCCAGTCCCGGCTGCGCGTCGACGAACTCTTCACCCGCCTGTGGGCCAACACCGACGACGTGGACCGCAAGGTCGTCGAGGGCGTCCTCGCGGGCACCTACGAGTGGCTGGAACAGGGCATCATCGACCCCTCGGGCGAGGGCCCGTGGATCGCCGACACGACCCCCGGCCCCAGTGAACGGGAGAACGTCCACCGCCCGATCAGGTGATCCGTAGAACCCGGCACCCACGATGACGGGGTGTCCTCCTCGGGGGACACCCTGTCCCGCCGCACACCCGGTGCGGCCACAATGGGGGGATGAGCGACAGTCCAGCCCCCTCACGGCACGCCGCTGCCCTGGCCGACCCGCACCTCGTCTACGACCCCGTCGCGGGCGACGGTCCCAAGGACGTGGTGGTCCTCGGTTCCACCGGATCGATCGGCACCCAGGCCGTCGACCTCGTGCTGCGCAACCCCGACCGCTTCCGCGTCACCGGCCTGTCCGCCAACGGCGGCCGCGTCGCCCTCCTCGCCGAGCAGGCCCGCCGGCTGCGGGTGCGGACCGTCGCGGTCGCCCGCGAGGACGTCGTCCCGGCCCTGCGCGAGGCACTGCGCGCCGAGTACGGCGACGCGGAGCCGCTCCCCGAGATCCTCGCGGGACCGGACGCGGCCACCCACCTCGCCGCCTCCGACTGCCACACCGTCCTCAACGGCATCACGGGCTCCATCGGCCTCGCCCCCACCCTCGCCGCCCTGGAGGCGGGCCGCACCCTCGCGCTCGCCAACAAGGAGTCGCTCATCGTCGGCGGCCCGCTGGTGAAGGCGCTCGCCAAGCCCGGCCAGATCATCCCGGTGGACTCCGAGCACGCCGCCCTCTTCCAGTCCCTCGCCGCCGGCACCCGCGCCGACGTCCGCAAGCTGGTCGTCACGGCCTCCGGCGGACCGTTCCGCGGCCGTACGAAGGCACAGCTGGCGGACGTCTCGGTCGAGGACGCCCTCGCCCACCCCACCTGGTCCATGGGCCCGGTGATCACGATCAACTCCGCGACCCTCGTCAACAAAGGGCTGGAAGTCATCGAGGCGCACCTCCTCTACGACATTCCCTTCTCGCGGATTGAGGTGGTCGTGCACCCTCAGTCGTATGTCCACTCGATGGTTGAGTTCACGGACGGATCGACACTGGCCCAGGCGACGCCCCCCGACATGCGCGGGCCCATCGCCATCGGCATCGGCTGGCCGCAGCGCGTCCCCGACGCGGCGCCCGCCTTCGACTGGAGCACGGCGTCGACGTGGGAGTTCTTCCCGCTCGACAACGAGGCCTTCCCCTCGGTGAACCTCGCCCGCCACGTGGGCGAGCTCGCGGGGACGGCACCGGCGGTGTTCAATGCCGCCAACGAGGAGTGCGTGGAGGCGTTCCGCACCGGCGCCCTGCCGTTCAACGGGATCATGGAGACCGTGACGAGGGTCGTCGAGGAACACGGCACCCCGGCCACGGGAACTTCACTGACCGTGTCGGACGTCCTCGAAGCGGAGACCTGGGCGCGCGCCCGGGCACAGGAACTGACGGCGAAGACGGCGGAGGCCCGTGCATGACGACCCTGATGTTCATCGTGGGGATACTGGTCTTCTTCGTCGGCCTGCTCTTCTCGATCGCCTGGCACGAGCTGGGCCACCTCTCCACGGCGAAGCTCTTCGGCATCCGTGTGCCCCAGTACATGGTCGGCTTCGGCCCGACCATCTGGTCGCGGAAGAGGGGCGACACCGAGTACGGCGTCAAGGCGATCCCGCTCGGCGGCTACATCCGCATGATCGGCATGTTCCCGCCCGGTGAGGACGGCCGGATCACGGCCCGTTCCACCTCGCCCTGGCGCGGCATGATCGAGGACGCCCGCTCGGCCGCGTTCGAGGAGCTCCAGCCCGGCGACGAGACCCGCATGTTCTACACGCGCAAGCCGTGGAAACGGGTCATCGTCATGTTCGCCGGCCCGTTCATGAACCTGATCCTCGCGGTCGGCCTGTTCCTCACCGTGCTGATGGGCTTCGGCATCCAGCAGGAGACGACCACCGTCGGCTCGGTCTCCCCGTGCGTCATCTCGCAGAGCGAGAACCGCGACAGCTGCAAGTCGACCGACAAGGCCTCCCCGGCCGAGGCCGCGGGCCTGAAGAAGGGCGACAAGATCGTCTCCTTCGGCGGTGTCCGCACCGACCAGTGGGACACGCTGTCCGACCTCATCCGCGACAGCGCGGGCAAGGACGTGGCGATCGTCGTCGACCGCGGCGGCAAGGACGTCACCCTGCACGCCACCATCGCCACCAACCAGGTCGCGAAGAAGGACAGCTCCGGCGCCTACGTCCAGGGCGAGTACGTCAAGGCCGGCTTCCTCGGCTTCAGCGCGGCCACCGGCGTGGTCCAGCAGGACTTCGGCCAGTCCGTGGAGTGGATGACCGACCACGTCGGCCAGGCCGTCGACTCCCTCGTCGCCCTGCCCGGCAAGATCCCCGCCCTGTGGGACGCCGCCTTCGGCGACGGCCCGCGCGAACCGGACTCCCCGATGGGCATCGTCGGCGCCGCCCGGGTGACCGGCGAGATCGCGACCCTCGACATCCCCGCCTCCCAGCAGGTGGCGATGTTCGTGTTCGTCCTCGCGGGCTTCAACCTCTCCCTGTTCCTCTTCAACATGCTCCCCCTCCTCCCGCTCGACGGCGGCCACATCGCGGGCGCCCTGTGGGAGTCGCTCCGCCGCAACCTCGCGCGCGTCCTGCGCCGCCCGGACCCGGGCCCGTTCGACGTGGCGAAGCTGATGCCGGTGGCGTACGTGGTGGCGGGCATCTTCGTCTGCTTCACGGTCCTGGTCCTGATCGCGGACGTGGTCAACCCGGTGAAGATCTCCTAGCCGTACGGCGTCGAAGGCGGCCCGGCATCACCGATGCCGGGCCGCCTTCCATTGGGTGGTTCGAGGGTGGGGGAGTGCTCGCGCCCGGGCCGGTGCCGTAATCTCGAAGCCTGGAACCCGCCATCGACGGGACCTGGGCCTTGATCCACGACTTGGGGTTGCACAGCAGATGACTGCGATTTCTCTCGGCATGCCGTCCGTTCCGACCAGGGTTGCCGAGCGCCGTAAGAGCCGGCGGATCCAGGTCGGCTCGGTGCCGGTGGGCGGTGACGCGCCGGTCTCGGTCCAGTCGATGACGACGACCCGTACGTCCGACGTGGGCGCCACCCTCCAGCAGATCGCCGAGCTGACCGCCTCCGGCTGCCAGATCGTCCGCGTCGCCTGCCCCACCCAGGACGACGCCGACGCGCTCTCCACGATTGCCCGCAAGTCGCAGATCCCGGTCATCGCGGACATCCATTTCCAGCCGAAGTACGTCTTCGCCGCGATCGAGGCCGGCTGTGCGGCCGTCCGCGTCAACCCCGGCAACATCAAGCAGTTCGACGACAAGGTCAAGGAGATCGCGCGCGCCGCGAAGGACCACGGCACCCCGATCCGCATCGGCGTCAACGCCGGATCCCTGGACCGCCGGCTGCTCCAGAAGTACGGCAAGGCGACCCCCGAGGCGCTCGTCGAGTCCGCCCTCTGGGAGGCGTCCCTCTTCGAGGAGCACGACTTCCGCGACATCAAGATCTCGGTCAAGCACAACGACCCGGTCGTGATGATCGAGGCCTACCGCCAGCTCGCCGCCCAGAGCGACTACCCGCTCCACCTCGGCGTCACGGAGGCGGGACCGGCCTTCCAGGGCACGATCAAGTCGGCGGTCGCCTTCGGCGCGCTCCTCTCCCAGGGCATCGGCGACACGATCCGCGTCTCGCTGAGCGCTCCCCCCGTCGAAGAGGTCAAGGTCGGCAACCAGATCCTGGAGTCCCTGAACCTCAAGCAGCGCGGCCTGGAGATCGTCTCCTGCCCGTCCTGCGGCCGCGCCCAGGTCGACGTGTACAAGCTGGCCGAGGAGGTCACCGCGGGCCTCACCGGCATGGAGGTCCCTCTCCGCGTCGCCGTGATGGGCTGCGTCGTCAACGGCCCCGGCGAGGCCCGCGAGGCCGACCTCGGCGTCGCCTCCGGCAACGGCAAGGGCCAGATCTTCGTCAAGGGCGAGGTCATCAAGACCGTCCCGGAATCCAAGATCGTGGAGACCCTCATCGAGGAGGCCATGAAGCTGGCCGAAAAGATGGAGGCGGAGGGCGCCGCGTCCGGCGAGCCGACGGTCGCGGTGGCGGGCTGAGGGGCAGCCTTTCCCGGATGTTCAGGCCGGTCCGATGCATCAGCATGAGGGGGCTCGCTTTCAGACGCCGGTCCGATGCATCCAGCCCGTCCGGCGTTTGAGGACGAGGCCCGGCCAGGGCCGAAGCGGGGGTCTGGGGGCGGCAGCCCCCAGGGCGGGACCACAGCCGACGGCCACTTCGAACACCGGGGGCGGCACCGCTCAGCTTCCGCGGGTACAGTGCGGGGACCAGCAGCCCTGAGTGTGAGGCCCCGCAGTTGTTGACCCAGACCACCTCCCGGGTCCTCGAACCGAGCGACCTGGACGCCGCGCTCGCCGTCCTCGACCGCGAGCCGGTGGCCAACGCCTTCGTCACCTCCCGCGTCCAGGTCGCGGGCCTCGACCCCTGGCGGCTCGGCGGCGAGATGTGGGGCTGGTACGAGGACGGCATGCTGACGTCCCTCTGCTACGCGGGCGCCAACCTCGTCCCCATCTGCGCCACCCCCCGCGCCGTACGCGCCTTCGCGGACCGCGCGCGCAGGGCCGGCCGCCGCTGCTCCTCCATCGTCGGCCCCGCCGAAGCCACCGCCCAGCTCTGGCGCCTCCTCGAACCCCACTGGGGCCCCGCCCGCGAGGTCCGCGGCCAGCAGCCCCTGATGGTCACCGACCGCATGCCCGCCGACATCGCCCCGGATCCGTACGTCCGCCGCATCCGCAAGGACGAGATGGACACGATCATGCCGGCCTGCGTGGCGATGTTCACCGAGGAGGTCGGCGTCTCCCCGATGGCCGGCGACGGCGGCCTGCTCTACCAGGCCAGGGTCGCCGAACTGGTCGGCTCCGGCCGCTCCTTCGCCCGCATCGACGACGAGGGCAAGGTCGTCTTCAAGGCGGAGATCGGCGCGGCCACCCCGCAGGCCTGCCAGATCCAGGGCGTGTGGGTGGCCCCCGAGTACCGGGGGAGGGGCGTCGCGGCCCCCGGCATGGCCGCCGTGCTGCGCTACGCCCTCGACGACGTGGCCCCGGTGGTCAGCCTCTACGTCAACGACTTCAACACCCCCGCGAGGAAGACGTACCGGAGAGTGGGCTTCCAGGAGGTCGGCGCTTTCATGAGCATCCTCTTTTAGCTCACCTGTAGGCTCCCCGCCATGGATCTCGTCATCGGTCCCCTGGACCTCCCCGCCCACGTGGACGAGGCCCTCGCGGTCCAGGCGGTCGCCTTCGGACTGGGCCCGGACGAGGTGGCGGTCCGCAGACAGATCGTCCTGCGCCACATGACGACCCCGGGAGCGCGGGCGTTCGGCGCCACCACCGCCGACGGCCGCCTGGTCGGATTCGTCTACGGCCTGCCCAACGACCGCGCCCACTGGTGGTCCACCGTCGTCGAGCCCTACCTCCGCGCCCAGGGCAACGACTTCTGGCTCGACGACTCCTTCGTCATCACCGAACTCCACGTCCACCCCGCTTACCAGAACCGCGGTGCGGGCCGGGCCCTGATCACCACGATCACCGACACGGCCACCGAACCCCGCTCGATCCTCTCCGCGATCGACACCGACAGCCCCGCCCGCGCCCTGTACCACTCCCTCGGCTACCAGGACCTGGCCCGCCGCGTCCTCTTCCCCAGCGCCCCCCGCCCGTATGCCGTGATGGGCGCCCCGCTGCCGCTGCCGCGCGGATAACGGATTTCCGGCGACCCCGCGCTCCCGGCTAACCTCCTAGCCATCACCCTTACCCGGCAGGAGTACGAGAACCATGGCGAACGCACCGGTCCAGCGCATGTCCCAGTTGATGGCGAAGACCCTGCGCGACGACCCCGCGGATGCCGAGGTCCTCAGCCACAAGCTCCTCGTCCGCGCCGGCTACGTCCGCCGCACGGCGGCCGGCATCTGGTCGTGGCTGCCCCTCGGCAAGAAGGTCCTCGCCAACGTCGAGCGGATCGTCCGTGAGGAGATGGACGCGATCGGCGCCCAGGAGGTGCTGCTCCCCGCCCTGCTGCCGAGGGAGCCGTACGAGGCGACCGGCCGCTGGGAGGAGTACGGCGCCGAGCTGTTCCGCCTGAACGACCGCAAGGGGGGCGACTACCTCCTCGGCCCGACCCACGAGGAGATCTTCACCCTCCTCGTCAAGGACCAGTGCACGTCCTACAAGGACCTGCCGGTCATCCTCTACCAGATCCAGACCAAGTTCCGGGACGAGGCCCGCCCCCGGGCCGGCATCCTGCGCGGCCGCGAGTTCCTGATGAAGGACTCGTACTCCTTCGACCTCGAGGACGAGGGCCTCGCCCAGTCGTACGCCCTGCACCGCCAGGCCTACCAGCGCGTCTTCGAGCGTCTCGGCCTCGACTACCGCATCTGCGCGGCCACCGCCGGTGCGATGGGCGGCTCGAAGTCCGAGGAGTTCCTCGCCCCGGCCGAGGCCGGCGAGGACACCTTCGCCGACTGCCCGAACTGCGACTTCGCGGCCAACACCGAGGCGATCACGTACGAGCTCCAGGAGCAGGACGCCTCCGCCGTACCGGCGCTGGAGGAGATCCCGACCCCGGACACCCCGACCATCGAGACCCTCGCCGCCCACCTCGGCGTCCCGGCCTCCGCCACCCTGAAGAACCTCCTGGTGAAGGTCGACGGCGAGATCGTCGCCGTGGGGGTGCCCGGTGACCGTGAGGTCGACATGGGCAAGGTCGAGGCGCACTTCGCCCCCGCCGCCGTCGAACTGGTGACGGCGGAGGACTTCACCGGCCGCCCGGACCTGGTCCGCGGCTATGTCGGCCCGCAGGGCCTGGGCGAGAAGGTGAAGTACATCGCCGACCCGCGGGTGGCGCCGGGCACGTCCTGGATCACGGGTGCCAACAAGGAGAGCACGCACGCGAAGAACGTCGTCGCGGGCCGTGACTTCGAGGTCGACGCGTACGTCGACGTCGTGGTCGTCAAGGAGGGCGACCCCTGCCCGAAGTGCGGCACCGGCCTGAAGCTGGACCGCGCCATCGAGATCGGCCACATCTTCCAGCTGGGCCGCAAGTACGCCGACGCCCTCAAGCTCGACGTCCTCGGCCAGAACGGCAAGCCGGTCCGCGTCACCATGGGCTCCTACGGCATCGGTGTCTCCCGCGCGGTCGCGGCTCTCGCCGAGCAGTCCGCCGACGACAAGGGCCTGTGCTGGCCCGCCGAGGTCGCCCCGGCCGACGTCCATGTGGTCGCCGCGGGCAAGGCCCTCCAGACCGAACTGGCCCTCGAGGTATCCGAGAAGCTGCGGGCGGCGGGTCTGCGCGTCCTGGTCGACGACCGGGCCGGGGTCTCGCCGGGCGTGAAGTTCACCGACTCCGAGCTGATCGGTGTCCCGAAGATCCTGGTCGCGGGCCGTCGCTCGGCCGAGGGTGTCCTCGAACTGAAGGACCGCAGGACCGGCGAGCGCGAGGAGCTGACGGTGGACGAGGCGATCGCCCGCCTCAGCGCCTAGCCAGTCGTTGAAGACTCAACTTATTTAAGGATCCTCTCAGAGACTTCTGTCGAGGCGTATGGGCGCCTCACAGACTTCTCTCAGGCCGTTCCCCGAACGTAGGGCGTGACAGAACGTCACTACGGAGGGGAACGGTCATGGCGACCAGGGAAGAGGAGCGGGGGGCCGCGGCGGCGGTCCGCAGGGGAGCACGACGGACGGCGGCCCTCGCCGCCGCCCTTACGCTGGCCGGGGCGGCGGGTGTCTTCGCCCTCATCGGCACCATGCAGGCGGACGCCGGCACCACGGCGAGCGGCAGTGAGGGAACGAGCTCCAGCTCCAGCACGAGCAGCGGCACCGACAGCTCGTCCAGCTCGACCACGGACAACTCCGGCAGCTCGTCGTCCGACTCCTCGGCGAGCGGCTCCTCCTCGGACGACTCGTCATCGGGCGGCTCGGACGGTTCGAGCAGCTCCAGCGGTCTCACCTCCTCCTCCGGCGGCTCCGCCGACTCCACCTCGGGGGCGTCGTGATGACCACGCCTCTGAAGTCCGAGCCCCGTACGACCGCCGCCACCGACTGGCGTGCCCTCGGCACCACCGTCCGACTGGTCGTCACCGACCCGGCCCTGCTGGAGTCCTGCAACCTGCTCCTCGCCCGGCACCTCGCCGAGGTCGACGCGGCCTGCAGCCGCTTCCGCCCCGACTCCGAACTCGCCGCCCTCGACACCACCGCGGGCCGCCCGGTCCGGGTCAGTCCCCTGCTCGCCGAGGCCCTCGACGTGGCCCTGCGCGCCGCCGGCACGACCGACGGGGCCGTGGACCCGACCGTCGGCTCCGCGATGGACGCGATCGGCTACGACCGCGACTTCACCCTCGTGCAGGAGGACGACCGCCCGGTCCGCCTCACCCTGCGCCGCACCCCCGGCTGGCGCACCGTGCGCCTCGACCGCGCCACCGGCACGGTCACCGTCCCCGAGGGAGTCCGCCTCGACCTCGGCGCCACCGCCAAGGCGTGGGCCGCCGACCGGGCCGCGCGGATGCTGGCCGGCACGGCCGGCTGCGGGGTCCTGGTGAGCCTGGGCGGCGACACGGCCGTCGCGGGCGAGGCACCGGCGGGCGGCTGGCAGATCCGCGTCCAGGACGTCACCGGACCCGTCGACGAGATGCCGGCCGGGGGACCGCACGCCACCGTAGGTATGCGCGGCGGCGGCCTGGCCACCTCCGGCACCACCGCCCGGCGCTGGCGGCGCGGCGGCCACGACCTGCACCACATCGTCGACCCGCGCACCGGCCTGCCCGTCCGCTCCCCCTGGCGCACGGTCTCCGTGGCCGCGTCCACCTGCGCCGACGCCAACGCGGCGAGCACGGCGGCCCTGGTGAAGGGCGCGGGCGCGGAGAAGTGGCTGACCCGCCTGGGCCTGCCGGCCCGGCTGGTGACCCAGAACGGCACCGTCGTCACCACACCGGGCTGGCCCACCGCCCCCGTGGAGGCCGCCGCATGACCTCCGAGACCCTCTGGTACGCCAACCGCGCCACCGGTGCCGTCTGCCTCGCACTCTTCACCGCGGTCGTCCTGCTGGGCATCGCCGTCCGGCTGAGAACCCGGCTCCCCGGCCTTCCCCGCTTCGGTACGGTCTCCCTCCACCGCACCCTCTCCCTCTCGGCGACGGCCTTCCTGGCTCTGCACATCGTGTTCGCGGTGATCGACGGCTATGTCGACATCACCGTCGTCGACGTCCTCGTCCCCTTCGTCTCCGACTACCAGCCCCTGTGGCTCGGCCTCGGCACGGTCGCCCTGGACCTGACACTGGCGGTCCTCGTCACCAGCCTGCTCCGCCCCCGGATCGGGCACCGCACCTGGCGGGCCGTCCACTGGCTGGCGTACGCCTCCTGGCCGGTCGCCCTGGTGCACGGCATCGGCATCGGCACGGACACCGGCACCGACTGGATGACCTGGCTGACCGTCGCCTGCGTCGCCACCGTGATCGCCGCCTTCGCCACCCGCCTCGCCCACGCGGCCCGCGCCGCCCGGCGCACCCCCGCCGCCCTCCTGCGCACCGCCGAAGGAGTCCGCTCGTGACCGCCACCTTCCCCGACCTCTACATGCCCCCGCGCCTCCTCGCCCCCGGAGCGGCCCCGGCCGACCTCCCCACCCACCACCAGCGCTACGGCCCCCTGCCCTACGGCGACCCCGAGGACGTCCTGCGCGCGGTGGCCGAATCCGGCCTCACCGGCCGCGGCGGAGCCGCCTTCCCCACCTACCGCAAGCTCGTCTCCGTGGCCGAGGCGGGCCGCCGTACCGGCCAGGCCCCCGTGGTCGTGGCCAACGGCGCGGAGGGCGAACCCGCCAGCCGCAAGGACAGGACCCTGCTGCACCTCTCGCCCCACCTGGTCCTCGACGGCCTGCAGACCGCGGCCCACGCGGTCGGCGCGCAGGAGGCGTACATCGGTGTGGAGGACGGCGCGACCTGGCTGGAGTCCGCCCTCGCCCGGCGCACCGGCGACCGGCTGCCCGTCACGGTCGTCCGGCTGCCGAAGTCCTTCCTCTCCGGCCAGGCCTCCGCCCTCGCCCGGTTCGTCTCCGGCGGCCCCGCCCTGCCCGCCCACCAGCGCCCGCCGGTCCGCGAGCGGGGCGTGCGCCGCGCCCCCACCCTCGTCCAGAACGTGGAGACGCTCGCCCACCTCGCCCTCGTCGCCCGCTACGGCGGCGACTGGTACCGCAGCGCGGGCACCCCCGACCAGCCGGGCAGCGCCCTGTGCACGGTCCACGTCGCGGGACACGAACCCCGGGTGGTCGAGGCGCCGTTCGGCATGCCGCTCACCCGTCTGCTGCCCCTGGAGGGCGCCTCGGCGGTCCTCGTCGGCGGCTACCACGGCACCTGGATCCCGGCCCGCGAGGCGGCCCGACTCTCCCTCGACGCAGCCCACTTGGGCGCCGGAGTACTGGCGGCCCTGCCCGCCTCGCGCTGCGGCCTCGCCGAGACGGCCCGCGTCCTGCGCTACCTCGCCCTGCAGTCCGCCGGCCAGTGCGGCCCCTGCCTCAACGGCCTGCCCCGCATCGCCACCGCCTTCCGCACCCTGGCCACGCCCGGCCCCCAGGGCACCGTCCGCACCGACCTCGCCCGCTGGTCCGGCCTCGTCGAAGGCCGCGGCGCCTGCCACCACCCCGACGGCACGGTCCGCCTGGTCCGCAGCGCCCTGACCACCTTCGCCGCCGAGGCCGACGCCCACGCCCACGGCCGCTGCACGGCCACCGACCGTACCCCGCTGCTGCCCGTCCCGCAGGAGGCCTGACATGGACCAGCACCTGGCCATAGACATCGACTGGACGTCCTGCCAGGCCCACGGCCTGTGCGCGGAACTCCTCCCGGACCACATCACGTCGGACGAATGGGGCTACCCGCTCGTGAACGGCACCCCGGTTCCGTCGAGAACGGTGAAGCGGGCCCGCAGAGCGGCGGCGGACTGCCCGGTCCTGGCCTTGAAACTGACGGCGAGGTGACCCGCCTCTACAGCCACCCGGCGAACTCCAGCAACGACTCGGCATCCCGGGCCCGCCCCACCCGCCGCGCCCTGACCCCCGACTCCACGGCCCGGAACAGCGTCCACCCCCGCACCCGCTCCTGATCCAGCTCCAGCGACTCGGCCAGCTTCCTGACCCGCCGCCGAGTGGTCGCCGCCCCCGACGGCGAGGCGATCAGGTCCTCCACCCGGTCCCGCACCAGCCGCGCCAGATCGAACGCGCACTCGCCGACCACCGGATCCGGCCCCACGGCCAGCCACGGCACCCGCTCACCCGCCAGCACCTTGCTCTGCCGGAACGTCCCGTGCAGCAACCGCCGTTCAGGCGGCGCGACGAGCAGCTCCTCCCGGGCCACGAGAGCCGCGTCCACCAGGGCGCGAACCTCCGGGTCCGCGCTCGCCCGCATCGCCTCCGCCTGCCGGCCGGTCCGCTCGGCGACCGTCTCGAAGACGTACGGGCCGGGTGGCTCCACCCACAGCCGCCGCAAGGCCCCCGCCGCCTCCAGCAGCGCCTTGGCCTCCGGCAGCGACCGTACCGAGACATCGGGATGCAGCCGTTCGAGGAGCAGCACCCCCTCCGTCGCCGGCCCCTCCCGCAGCTGTACGGCGCCCAGTCCGCCCCAGCGCGTCAGCGCCGCCCGCTCGGCCTCGGGCCGGAACCGGGGCGGGGCCAGCTTCAGCACGGCGGGCGTCCCGTCCGCGTGGCGCACCAGCACGACCAGACTGCTCCGGCCACCCGGAACCTGGACCCGCTCGACGGTCAACTCGCGTAGAACGACGGCCTGTTGGACCGCCTCCGGCAGCTTCTCCAACCAGCCGTCACCGCTCGGTGCCGTCTCACCGAGCGCCCGCACCAGCCGCTGCGGCGGTTCGAAAGCCATGCGCGAGTCGTTCCCTTCCGTCTCCCCGTCACGCCGTGGGCGTCACCGACGCCCCTGAAGGGGCCGAATCCGTACCGGCCCGCTCCGCGAGCCCAGGGAAGGCTACGCTCCCGCCCCGCCAGCGCACGGCGCGCACCGCCGCCTCCCGCAGCGCCCCGGCGGCCTCGCGCCGCCGCTCGTCCCCGGCTGCCCGCACCAGGTCGGAGTACACCCCGGCCACCCGGTCCTCCAGCTCGGCGGCGAGCCGCACCGCCGCCGCCGAGTCCGGCACCGCGAACGGCAGCGCGTAGGCGGCGCTCGCCGCGACCGGATCGGCGCCGAGATCGCGCACCTCGCGCGCCAGCGCGTCCCTGCGCGCCCGGTGCGCGTCGTACGCCGCCCGCGCGTCCGTGCGCCGCTCGGCGGCGATACGTCCGCCGACCACGCCGTACCCGTAGACCGCCGCGTGCTCCGCGGCGAGCGCCGCCTGCAGCGCGGTCAGCTCCGCGCTCGTCGTCCCGCCCACCTCCTGCGCCGCCTGCGCCTCCGTCATCGGGGCCCCTCCGTCAGCAGATAGGCGTGGGCGGCGCCGGCCGCCGCCACCGAGGCCAGCAGCCGGGCCAGTTCGCCCGGCACCTCCATCAGCGCCGCGGCCCTGCTGTCGGCCAGCCGCCGTTCGGCGTCGGCCAGCCCGGAGAGCGCCTCCTTCTCCGCCGCCGGTGAGGGCGAGGCGGCGGCGGACGGCGACGCCGAAGCCGTGGAAGGCGACGGTGAAGCGGAGGGCGACGGTGAGGCGGAGGTCTGCCCGGAACCGCCGAACGCCTCCACATGCCGCACGACCTCCGCCCGCAGCGGCGCCAGCCGCGCCGTCAGCGCCGGATGCGCGGCCAGCACCGTGTCGTACCGCGCCACCAGCCCCGCGCTCTCCCGTGCGGCACGCGCGCGTGCCACCTCGGTGACCGACGGGGAGGCGGCGACGCTCTCCCCGCCCTTCCCGGAGTCCCCGCCGGACGAGCAGCCCACGAGCAGCGCGGCCCCGGCGGTCGACGCGAGCAGGGTTCTTCTGCGCAACCCGGAGGGGGTGCGCGGAGGTGGCGGGAACGGCACGGCAGACGTCCTCGGGGAACTCGTGCGAACGAGAGAGCAACAAGGGAACAAGCTGGTGATCACCGTACCCGCGCAGTCGTCGGCGAGAGGTCTTCGCCACCCTCCGTGCACGCTCCGTCCACAGGGTGGACGGCAACACTCCCCGCGACCGGATACCCTTTGACCAGACACGCGACCCATCCCACAACAGCACACGCGGCCGAGGAGTCACCCGGATGAGCACCACCCAGAGCGAGAGGCTGCGAGAGCTCCTGGAACCGCTCGTCACCTCCCAGGGCCTGGATCTCGAAGAGATCGCCGTGGACTCCGTGGGTCGCAAGCGCGTGCTGCGCGTCGTCGTCGACTCCGACACCGGAGCGGACCTGGACCAGATCGCCGATGTGAGCCGCGCGCTCTCGGCGAAGCTCGACGAGACGGACGCGATGGGCGAGGGCGAGTACACCCTCGAGGTCGGCACCCCGGGCGCGGAGCGCGCCCTCACCGAACACCGCCACTACGTGCGCGCCACGGGCCGGCTGGTGAGATTCCAGCTGACCGACGGCGGCGGCGAACTGGTCGCGCGGATCCTCAAGGCCGACGACGACGGCCTCGACCTCGAAGTGCCCGGCGTGAAGGGCCGCAAGGCCACGACCCGCAGAGTCGCCTTCCCGGAGATCGAGAAGGCGCGCGTGCAGGTCGAGTTCAACCGCAAGGACAGCGACAAGGACGAGAAGGAAGAGGAGGCGTAGCCGTGGACATCGACATGAGTGCCCTGCGGGGCTTGGTACGGGAGAAGGAGATCTCCTTCGACCTGCTGGTCGAGGCGATCGAGTCGGCCCTCCTCATCGCCTACCACCGCACCGAGGGAAGCCGCCGACACGCGCGCGTGGAGCTCAACCGGGAGACCGGGCATGTGACCGTGTGGGCGAAGGAGGACCCCGAGGACCTCGAGGAGGGCCAGGAGGCCCGCGAGTTCGACGACACCCCGTCCGGCTTCGGCCGTATCGCCGCCACCACCGCCAAGCAGGTGATCCTGCAGCGGCTGCGCGACGCCGAGGACGACGCGACGCTCGGCGAGTACGCCGGACGCGAGGGCGACATCGTCACCGGAGTGGTCCAGCAGGGCCGCGACCCGAAGAACGTGCTCGTGGACATCGGCAGGCTGGAGGCCATCCTGCCGGTGCAGGAGCAGGTCCCAGGAGAGACGTATCCGCACGGCATGCGGCTTCGGTCGTACGTCGTTCGGGTGGCGAAGGGGGTGCGCGGTCCCTCGGTCACACTTTCGCGTACCCACCCCAATCTGGTGAAGAAGCTCTTCGCGCTGGAGGTGCCGGAGATCGCCGACGGATCCGTCGAGATCGCCGCCATCGCCCGCGAGGCCGGCCACCGCACGAAGATCGCGGTCCGCTCCACCCGTTCGGGTCTGAACGCCAAGGGCGCCTGTATCGGCCCGATGGGCGGCCGGGTGCGCAGCGTGATGGGCGAGCTGAACGGTGAGAAGATCGACATCGTCGACTGGTCGGACGACCCGGCCGAGATGGTGGCGAACGCGCTGTCCCCGGCACGGGTCTCGAAGGTCGAGGTCGTGGACCTGGCGGCCCGCTCCGCGCGCGTGACGGTGCCGGACTACCAGCTGTCCCTGGCGATCGGCAAGGAAGGGCAGAACGCCCGGCTGGCCGCCCGCCTGACCGGCTGGCGGATCGACATCCGCCCGGACACCGAGCAGCCGTCGGAGTGACCCCCGGGCGGGCCGGGGAATAGATCCAAGCCGCGGCCCGCTTAGATCACGTCAGTTATATCGCGGCAACTGTTCGAATCCTGCCCCAAAGGGGTGAGGTGGCCGCGGGGAGGTAGACTTAAGAGTGTCTGGCCGGACGCACGCCGGAGCATGCCCTGAACGCACCTGTGTGGGGTGCCGGGAGCGAGCGGCCAAGACGGATCTGCTGCGCATCGTGGCGATCAAGGGCGCGTGCGTCCCCGATCCTCGCGGTACGCTGCCCGGCCGGGGTGCGTACGTTCACCCCGCACTGGTCTGTTTCGACCAGGCGGTGCGCCGCCGGGCGTTCACGCGGGCGTTGCGCGCCGCGGGAGCGCTCGACACAAAGGCGTTGCGCCAGTACGTCGAGCAGACGACAGTTGCCGATCAGGCGACACCGTAAGAAGCGTCGCGCGGAGCGTCCGCGCGGCTCAGGTACCCCGCGAGTTGGAAGTAGGTCGAGATTGCGATGAGCACTCGATGAGCACGCGATGAGTACGCCCATGAAGTAGCGACGGTCCGGACGCAACCCGGACCTAAAAGGAGCGAAGTGGCTAAGGTCCGGGTATACGAACTCGCCAAGGAGTTCGGCGTGGAGAGCAAGGTCGTCATGGCCAAGCTCCAAGAACTCGGTGAATTCGTCCGTTCGGCGTCTTCGACCATCGAAGCGCCCGTAGTCCGCAAACTGACTGACGCCTTCCAGGGCGGCGGCAAGTCCGCCAAGCCCGCCCCGCGCAAGGCAGCCCCCAAGCCCGGCGCGCCCTCCCCGGCGCAGTCGGCCCGTCCGGCCGCCCCGCGTCCGGCCGCCCCCAGGCCCGCGGCGCCCCAGCCGCCGGCGGCTCCGGCCGCCCCGGCCCCGGCTCCGGCCGCCTCGTCGGCCCCCGCGCCGACGGCTCCCGGCCCGCGTCCGGGCCCCAGGCCCGCGCCGCGTCCGGCTCCGGCCGCCCCGGAGTTCACCGCTCCGCCGGCGCCCCCGGCAGCCCCGTCCGCGCCGCGTCCGGCCGCCCAGGGTCCGCGTCCCGGCGCGCCCCGTCCCGGTGCCCGCCCCGGCGGTCCCGGTCAGGGTCAGCAGGACCGTGGCCAGGGTCAGCGTCCGGCAGGCCAGGGGCAGCGACCCGGTGGCGGTTCCCCGCGTCCGGGTGCCCGTCCGGCCGGTCCGCGTCCGGGCAACAACCCCTTCACGTCCGGCGGCAACGCCGGCATGGCCCGTCCGCAGGCCCCTCGTCCGCAGGGCGCTCCGCGTCCCGGCGGTCCGGGTGCTCCCGGCGGCGGTCCCCGTCCCCAGGCCCCCGGCGGCCAGGGCGGCGGTCCTCGTCCGCAGGCTCCCGGTGGCGCGCGTCCCTCTCCGGGCGGCATGCCCCGTCCGCAGGGTGCGGGCCCCGGCGGTCCGCGTCCCGGCGGTCCGCGTCCCAACCCCGGCATGATGCCGCAGCGTCCCGCTGCCGGCCCGCGTCCCGGCGGTGGCCCCGGCGGCGGTCGTGGTCCGGCCGGAGCCGGTAGGCCCGGCGGCGGCGGTCGTCCGGGTGGCGGCGGTTTCGCCGGCCGTCCGGCCGGTCCCGGTGGCGGCGCCCGTCCGGGTGGCGGCGGCGGTTTCGCCGGCCGTCCCGGTGGCGGCGGTCCCGGTGGCGGCGGCTTCGGCGGTGGCGGCGGTGGCCGTCCCGGCTTCGGCGGTCGTCCCGGCGGTCCCGGCGGCCGTGGTGGCACGCAGGGTGCCTTCGGCCGTCCCGGCGGTCCGGCGCGTCGTGGCCGCAAGTCGAAGCGTCAGCGTCGCCAGGAGTACGAGGCCATGCAGGCCCCGTCGGTCGGCGGTGTGATGCTGCCGCGCGGCAACGGCGAGACGATCCGTCTCTCCCGCGGCGCGTCGCTCACCGACTTCGCGGAGAAGATCAACGCCAACCCGGCGTCGCTCGTCGCGGTCATGATGAACCTCGGCGAGATGGTCACCGCGACCCAGTCCGTCTCCGACGAGACCCTCCACCTGCTCGCGGGCGAGATGAACTACCAGGTTCAGGTCGTCAGCCCGGAGGAGGAGGACCGCGAGCTGCTCGAGTCCTTCGACATCGAGTTCGGCGAGGACGAGGGCGACGAGGACGACCTCGTGGTCCGTCCCCCGGTCGTCACCGTCATGGGTCACGTCGACCACGGCAAGACCCGCCTGCTCGACGCCATCCGCAAGACGAACGTCATCGCGGGCGAGGCCGGCGGCATCACCCAGCACATCGGTGCCTACCAGGTCGCCACCGAGGTCAACGACGAAGAGCGCAAGATCACCTTCATCGACACCCCGGGTCACGAGGCGTTCACCGCCATGCGTGCGCGTGGTGCGAAGTCGACCGACATCGCGATCCTGGTCGTCGCGGCCAACGACGGCGTCATGCCGCAGACGGTCGAGGCGCTCAACCACGCCAAGGCGGCCGACGTCCCGATCGTCGTCGCGGTCAACAAGATCGACGTCGAGGGCGCCGACCCGACCAAGGTGCGCGGTCAGCTGACCGAGTACGGCCTCGTGGCCGAGGAGTACGGCGGCGACACCATGTTCGTCGACATCTCCGCCAAGCAGGGTCTGCACATCGACGACCTGCTGGAAGCGGTCGTCCTGACCGCGGACGCCTCGCTCGACCTGCGGGCCAACCCGAACCAGGACGCGCAGGGCATCTCGATCGAGTCCCGCCTCGACCGCGGCCGCGGTGCCGTGGCGACGGTCCTCGTCCAGCGAGGCACCCTGCGGGTCGGCGACACGATGGTGGTGGGCGACGCCTACGGCCGAGTCCGCGCCATGCTCGACGACAACGGCAACAACGTGGCCGAGGCCGGCCCGTCGACGCCGGTCCAGGTCCTGGGCCTGACCAACGTCCCGGGCGCCGGCGACAACTTCCTCGTGGTCGAGGAGGACCGTACGGCCCGCCAGATCGCCGAGAAGCGTGCGGCCCGCGAGCGCAACGCGGCCTTCGCCAAGCGCACGCGCAGGTTCTCCCTGGAGAACCTGGACGCCGCGCTGAAGGCCGGCGAGGTCCAGCAGCTGAACCTGATCATCAAGGGCGACGCGTCCGGATCGGTCGAGGCCCTGGAATCCTCCCTCCTCCAGCTGGACGTCGGCGAAGAGGTCGACATCCGCGTCCTGCACCGCGGTGTCGGTGCGGTCACGGAGTCCGACATCGACCTGGCCATGGGCTCGGACGCGATCGTCATCGGCTTCAACGTCCGGGCAGCCGGGCGTGCGCAGCAGATGGCGGAGCGCGAAGGCGTGGACGTCCGGTACTACTCGGTCATCTACCAGGCGATCGAGGAGATCGAGGCGGCCCTGAAGGGTCTGCTCAAGCCGGAGTACGAGGAGTTCGAGCTCGGTACGGCGGAGATCCGCGAGGTCTTCAAGTCGTCCAAGCTGGGCAACATCGCCGGTGTCCTCATCCGCTCGGGCGAGGTCAAGCGCAACACCAAGGCGCGCCTCATCCGCGACGGCAAGGTGATCGCGGAGAGCCTCAACATCGAGGGCCTGCGTCGCTTCAAGGACGACGTCACCGAGATCCGCGAAGGGTTCGAGGGCGGTATCAACCTCGGCAACTTCAACGACATCAAGATCGACGACGTCATCGCGACGTACGAGATGCGCGAGAAGCCGCGGGTGTAACACCCTGGCTCGGGTGCCGGTCCGCAGGGAACATCCGTTCCCTGCGGACCGGCACCGTGCCGTGTCCCGGGGCTGCCGCCAGGCAGGCATCCCCCGCGCGGTAAACCCCGTCGAGTCGGCGGCGTGATCGGGGTACCGTTCGACATGCCCCTGTCCCACCCGGCCGACAGGGCCATCGATCCCGTACCGGCGGGTGAACCGGCTGCACATGTACGTGGGGACTCTGTCCTTCGACCTCCTCCTCGGTGACGTACGGTCGCTGAAGGAGAAGCGCTCCGTCGTCCGCCCCATCGTCGCCGAGCTCCAGCGCAAGTACGCGGTGAGCGCGGCCGAGGTGGACCACCAGGACCTCCACCGCAGGGCCCGTATCGGCCTCGCCGTGGTCTCCGGGGACGCGGAGCACCTGACCGACGTACTGGACCGGTGCGAACGGCTCGTCGCCGCCCGCCCGGAGGTGGAACTGCTGTCGGTCAGACGCCGCCTCCACGGGGAAGACGACTGACCACAGAACGTACAGACACGAAGCAAGGAAGAACGGGAGACGGACCAGTGGCCGACAACGCGCGCGCCAAGAGGCTGGCGGACCTCATCCGAGAGGTGGTGGCGCAGAAGCTGCAGCGCGGGATCAAGGACCCGCGGCTCGGCTCCCACGTCACCATCACGGACACCAGGGTCACAGGTGACCTCAGGGAGGCGACCGTCTTCTACACCGTGTACGGCGACGACGAGGACCGCGCGGCCGCGGCCGCCGGACTGGAGAGCGCCAAGGGCATCCTGCGCTCCGAGGTCGGCCGAGCGGCGGGCGTGAAGTTCACGCCGACGCTGGCCTTCGTGGCCGACGCCCTCCCGGACAACGCCCGCACCATCGACGACCTGCTCGACAAGGCGCGTGCCGCCGACGAGAAGGTCCGCGAGGCGTCCGCGGGCGCCGGGTACGCAGGCGAGGCCGACCCGTACCGCAAGCCCGGTGACGACGAGACGGACGACACCACCGCATGAACCGGAAGACCACCGCGCCCGACGGCCTTGTCATCGTCGACAAGCCGTCGGGCTTCACCTCGCACGACGTCGTGGCCAAGATGCGGGGCATCGCGAAGACCCGCCGCGTCGGCCACGCCGGCACGCTCGACCCGATGGCGACCGGTGTCCTCGTGCTCGGCGTGGAGAAGGCGACCAAGCTCCTCGGGCACCTCGCCCTCACGGAGAAGGAGTACCTCGGCACCATCCGCCTCGGCCAGACGACCCTGACGGACGACGCCGAGGGCGAGATCACCGCCGCCACCGACGCCTCCGAGGTCACCCGGGACGCGATCGACGCCGGAATCGCGAAGCTCAGCGGCGCCATCATGCAGGTGCCGTCCAAGGTCAGCGCCATCAAGATCGACGGTGTCCGCTCCTACAAGCGGGCCCGCGACGGCGAGGACTTCGAGATCCCGGCCCGCCCGGTCACCATCTCCTCCTTCTCGGTGTACGACGTCCGGGACGCGGTCGCCGAGGACGGCACCCCCGTGCTGGACCTGGTGGTCTCCGTCGTCTGCTCCTCCGGCACCTACATCCGCGCCCTCGCCCGCGACCTGGGCGCCGGCCTCGGTGTCGGCGGCCACCTCACCGCCCTGCGCCGCACCCGCGTCGGCCCCTACAAGCTGGACTCGGCGAAGACGCTGGACCAGCTCCAGCAGGAGCTGAGCGTGATGCCGATCGCCGAGGCCGCCGCGGCCGCCTTCCCCCGCTGGGACGTGGACGCCAAGCGGGCCCGGCTGCTCACCAACGGCGTCCGGCTGGAGATGCCCGAGGAGTACGCGGGCGCGGGGCCCGTCGCCGTGTTCGACCCGGAGGGCGGCTTCCTGGCCCTCGTGGAAGAGCAGAAGGGCAAGGCCAAGAGCCTGGCCGTGCTCAGCTGAGACGGCCGGTGGGCCGCTCTGCCCGCTCTGCCCGTGGAGCGGCGGACACAGGGTCGTCCTTCGCCCCGCCGCTCCACGGTCCCCCCTCGGTTCCCCCACCCCTAGGGTGTATCCAACGCCCCCCGTTCATTCACCCGTCCGGGCAGGCGCTCGGAGTGAACCGAGGGAGCGCAGGGGGGCGCGTTCGTCCCGGCATCTGTCCCCTTGATCACCGCACGCCTACCGTCGAACAGAGGGCACGCGGGCAAGGCGGGGAGGCAGGACGATGGCGGACCGGGGAGCGACCGAACCGACCGGTCCCGGGGACGCCGCCCTCGCCTCCCTCGTCCGCATCCACGACCTCGCCGGCCGCCCGCGCGGCACCGGCTTCGTCGCCGACCACCACGGCACGGTCATCACCAGCCACGAGGCCGTCGAGGGCCTGCCCCGCCTCGTCCTCCACGGTGCCGGCGACCGCGGCTGCACCGTGACCGCCGACGCGGTCACCCCGCTGCCCGAACTGGACCTGGCCGTCGTACGCACCGAGGGTCTCGCCGCCGAGCCGCTCCCGGTGAGCCTGCGGGACGGGGTCGGCACCGGGACGTACGTCCGGCTGGCCGCGGGCTGCTGGCGCGAGGCGCGGGTGCTGGGCCGGGCGCGGGTGACGTACCCGGCCACGGACCGCTTCCACCTCCTCGACGACGCCCTGGAGCTGGCGATCGGCACGGCGGGCCGGGACGCGCTGCGGCCGGGCGGCGGCGCGGCCGGCGGACCGGTGCTCGACGCCGCCACCGGCGCCGTCGTCGCCGTCCTGGGCACCGCCCTGCGCTCCGGCGACCGCGACGCCGGCTTCGCGGTCCCGCTGCGCCCCGCCCCCGCCCCACTGGCCGAACTGCTCGCGCGCAACGCGGCGACGGTTCCCGCGTACGGCGCCGACCTCAACCTGGCGGGCGTCCTCGAACTCACCGCCACCTCGGTGGGCTCGGACGCCCCGACCGGTCCCGCAGGACCCGGGGGCGGATCCGTGCCGCCGGTCGAACGCGCCGGACCGGCCCGGGAGTTCGCCGCCTTCGAGGCGGGCCCGGCGACCGTCCTCGGCCTGGTCGGCGCCCCGGGCAGCGGCCGCACGACGGAACTCGCGGCCCTCGCCGCCCGCCGCGGCCGCGGCCCGCATCCCGCCCCCACCCTGTGGCTGCGCGGCGCCGACCTGAGGGACGAGGACGACTCGATCGCCGACGCGGCCCGCCGGGCACTCACCCACGCGGCCCGGATCGTGGCGGCCTCGACCGGCACGAGCCCCGCCGCCCTCGGCGACCTCACCCCCGAGCGTCTCGCCCGCCTCGCCCACGCCGCCGGCCGCCCCCTGCTCCTCCTGCTCGACAGCCCCGAGGAGATGCCGCTCCTCCTCGCCCACCGCCTGCCCGACTGGACCGACGGCACCGCGCGATGGCTGCGGGAGGCCGGGGCCCGGCTGGTCGTGGCCTGCCGCGAGGAGTACTGGGAGCGGGCCGGGGCGGAGTTCCCCCCGCAGACGCTGCACGGGGCGGCGCGGCCCGAGGACGCAACACCCCGGACCACGCCACCGGACGGGACCGCCGGGGGCGCCGCGCCGTACGGGGCCGCCCGGGCGGCGGTGCCTCCTCCCGGTGTCCCGCTCGGGGACCTCACCGCCGACGAGGCCCGGGCGGCCCGTGCCCGCTACGGCGTTCCCCGCACCGCGCTCACCGGCCCCGCCGCCCGTCACCCCCTCACCCTCCGGCTCCTCTCCGAGATCCGCGCCGCCCTGCCCGACGCCCCGCCCGCGCCCCCCGTCGACCGGGACGACGTCCTGGCGGCCCATCTCGACCTCATGTGCCTGCGCGTCGCCGTCCGCCTCGCCGCCGAGAACGGACTGCGCGGCACGGCCGTACGGCGCCTCGCGGCGAAGGTCTCCGGCCAGGTGCACGAGGCGGCGCGCCGCAGTCTCGGGCCGGGACAGGGCGAACTCGACCGGGCGACGTTCGAGGAGGTGTTCCCCTGGGGGCCGGCGCCCGCCCGGCTCGGCGGCGGCACCGGCTGGGCGTCGGCCGTCCTCACCGAGGGACTGCTCGTCCCGGCCGGCGGCGGCCACCGCTTCGCCCACGAGGAACTCGCCGACTGGATCCAGGGCGTCCACCTCGACCTGGACGAGGCCCTGCGTGTCCTGGTCCACCGCCCCCGCACCCCCGACGACGCCCACCCCCTCCCCGTCGCGCACCACCGCATCGGCCCCGTCGTGCAGGCCCTGATCCTCCTCGCCCGCCAGCACGGCACCCACCAACTCCTCTGCAGGCTCGAGGAGTTGACCCGAGCCCTGGACACCGACCCGGACTCCTGGTGGGCCGCCAGGCTGCTCGCCGAGACCCTGCTGCGCGTCCCGGACGCGGCCCCCTACGCCGCCGTCCTGCGGCTGCTCGCCGACCGGATCGCGGCCGGCGGTGAGCGCGCGCTCCGGCGCCCGGAGTTCGGCCCCGGCTTCTGGACCCGCCTCACCCTCCCGCCCGAGACCCGCCTCGACCTCCTGCGCCGCCTGGTGCTCACCGACGGCGCCCCCCGGCACCACGCGGACACCCCCCGGTACCTCGACGCGGTCGCGCGACTGCTCGCCGCCGACGCCAGAGCCGTACAGCCGGCTCTCACCCGCTGGTTCGACGACGAGCGGCCGCTGCCCGCGACCCCGCACGCCACCGTGGCGACGGCCGCTCAGGCGCTGCTGCACACCCACCGGCACCAGGCGCTCGACGACCTCACGGAGGTCCTCGTCGGCCGGGACCACCGGCGGGCCGACGAACTGCTCGCCGTCCTGGCGGAGGACGAGCCGTCGGCGCTGTGCCGGGCCGCCGACCGGTGGGCGCACGACGAGCGGCCGGCCCGACGGGCCGCCGCGGCCGCCCACGGGCTGCGCGCCGCGCCGCACGTGACGACGGACGCCGACCGCGCCCTGCTGCGCCACGCGGCCCTCACCCTGCTCGCCCGCCCCGCCGACGGCGCCCTGCACGGCGGCGCGCTCGCCCTCCTCGTCCGGGACCCCGAGACCCGCGCCCGGCACCTCCCGGCCGCGCTGGAGCGGTTCGCGGCGGGCGATCCCCAGCTGCCGGCGAGCGCGCTGCTCGCCGCGCTGAGCACCCATCCAGACCCGGTCCTGGACGCCGTCCGCGCCCGGCTGGGCCGCCCCGGCGGGGGATCCGTGCTGCGCGCGCTCGCCGACGTCACCCCGCCCGCCCTCGCCCGCCGGGTCGCCGCCCTGGCCGGGGAGGCGGTGCGACGGCGGCCCGGCACCGCCGGGGACGTCGCCGCGTACGTCGACCGCCGCCTGGACCAGGGCCCCGCAGCCCACGCCGTCCTCTTCCCGCTGGTCACAAGCCTGCTGAACGGCAGCGGACCGGAGCCGGTGCGGGTCGCGCTGGCCGGCGTCCTGCTCGCCCCCGGTACCCCGCACTCGCGTCCCCTCCGGCGCGAGCTGCTGGAGTTCCTGCTGGACCACGAGCAGGCGCCGGCCGTCCTGGAGGCCGTACTGCACGCGGCCACCCAGCGGACCGGGGACGAACTGCGCGCGCTCGTCCATCGCACCGGGCTGCTCCTGGCCCGCACCCCCGAGGGCGCGAGCCGCTTCGACCACGGCCTGGTCGACCTGGGGCGGCACCTCCCGGGCTTCGCCGCGCAGGTGGCGGGGTGGCTCACCGAGGCGCCGGGGGAGTGGACCGCGGTGGTCGGCCCCGGCGCCCGCCGTGTGCTGGAGGACCTGGCGGGAGTACGGGTACCCGCCTGACCCACGTGGGCAGGGTCACAGCGCCCATGCCGATGCGGGCCGGAAGCACCCGGCATGGCACCCTTAGACCTGCGCAACAGGCAACGGAAACATACGGACACGGGTTCGAGGAGCGGTCACAGTGCAGCGCTGGCGTGGCTTGGAGGACATCCCCGAGGACTGGGGACGCAGCGTCGTCACCATCGGCTCCTACGACGGAGTCCACCGCGGGCACCAGCTGATCATCAAGCACGCCGTGGACCGCGCCCGCGAGCTGGGCCTGCCCTCCGTCGTCGTCACCTTCGACCCGCACCCCAGCGAGGTCGTCCGCCCCGGCAGCCACCCGCCGCTGCTCGCCCCGCACCACCGCCGTGCCGAGCTGATGGCCGAGCTGGGCGTGGACGCCGTCCTCATCCTGCCCTTCACGACCGAGTTCTCGAAGCTGTCGCCGGCCGAGTTCGTGGTCAAGGCCCTGGTCGACAAGCTGCACGCCAAGGCCGTCGTCGAAGGCCCGAACTTCCGCTTCGGCCACAAGGCCGCCGGGAACGTCGAGTTCCTGACGGAACAGGGCAAGGTCTACGACTTCGAGGTCGAGGTCGTCGACCTGTTCGTGCGCGGCGAGGCGGGCGGCGGCGAGCCGTTCTCCTCGACGCTCACCCGGCGCCTGGTCGCCGAGGGCGACGTCGAGGGCGCGGCCGAGATCCTGGGCCGCCCGCACCGCGTCGAGGGCGTGGTCGTGCGCGGCGCCCAGCGGGGCCGGGAGCTCGGCTTCCCGACCGCCAACGTCGAGACCCTGCCGCACACCGCGATCCCGGCCGACGGCGTCTACGCGGGCTGGCTGCACGTGGGCGACGAGGCGATGCCGGCCGCGATCTCCGTCGGCACGAACCCGCAGTTCGACGGCACCGAGCGCACGGTGGAGGCGTACGCCATCGACCGCGTCGGCCTCGATCTGTACGGGCTGCACGTCGCCGTCGACTTCCTCGCCTTCGTGCGCGGCCAGGCGAAGTTCGACTCGCTCGAAGGGCTGCTGGAGCAGATGGCGCGGGACGTGAAGCGCTGCGGGGAGCTGGTGGCGGCCGCGCGCTAACGTCCCGCCCGGTCCGTCGACCCGTGGTACGGCCGAAGGGCGGCCGGTGTCCTGGCACAGTCCCAGGACACCGGCCGCCCTTCGCCGTTCACTGCTGCTGCGGGGGCGGCGGGGGCGGAGGAGTCTGGCCGCCACCACCGTCCGGCTGGGGCGGGACAGGAGCCTGCGGGTGCTGCGGGTGCTGCGGGTATCCGTAGCCCGCCGGCGGCTGGGGCTGCTGGGGGTAGGGCTGACCCTGCGGCGGCGGGTACGGCCGGTCCTGCCCCGGCTGCGGGTACGGCTGCGGCTGCGGCTGCTGGGCGTAGGGCTGCCCCGGGTGCTGCGGCGGGTACGGCGGGCCCGCGTAGGGCTGCTGCCCGGGGTACGGCTGACCCTGCTGCGGCGGATAGGGCTGGCCGGGGGCCTGCCCGCCCGGCATGGGCGGGGCGGCGACCGGAGGCGGGTTGCCGTCGCTGGTCCACAGGCCGTGCATCTGCTGATGGCGTACGAAGTCCTCCGCGACCATCGCCGAGAGGTTGAAGTACGCCTCCCGCACCTTCGGCCGCATCATGTCGAGATCGACCTCGGCACCGGCGGCGAGATGCTCGTCGAACGGGACGACGATCACCCCGCGGCAACGTGTCTCGAAGTGCGACACGATGTCCTCGACCTTGATCATCTTGCCGGTCTCGCGCACCCCCGAGATGACCGTGAGGGACCGGGAGACCAACTCCGCGTACCCGTGCGCGGACAGCCAGTCCAGGGTCGTACTGGCGCTGCTCGCCCCGTCCACCGACGGGGTCGAGACGATGATCAGCTGGTCGGCGAGGTCGAGCACCCCGCGCATGGCGCTGTAGAGCAGACCCGTGCCGGAGTCGGTCAGGATGACCGGGTACTGCCTGCCGAGCACGTCGATCGCGCGCCGGTAGTCCTCGTCGTTGAAGGTCGTGGACACGGCCGGGTCGACGTCGTTGGCGATGATCTCCAGGCCGGACGGCGCCTGCGAGGTGAACCGCCGGATGTCCATGTACGAGTTGAGGTACGGGATCGCCTGGACGAGGTCACGGATGGTGGCCCCGGTCTCGCGGCGCACCCGGCGGCCGAGCGTCCCGGCATCCGGGTTGGCGTCGATCGCGAGGATCTTGTCCTGCCGCTCGATGGCGAGGGTGGAGCCGAGCGCGGTGGTCGTGGTCGTCTTGCCGACACCGCCCTTGAGACTGATGACGGCGATGCGGTAGCAGGACAGCACCGGCGTACGGATCAGCTCCAGCTTGCGCTGCCGCTCGGCCTCCTCCTTCTTGCCGCCGAGCTTGAAGCGGGACGACGCCGCGTTCGGGCGGCCGCTCTTCGCCTTCTGCCGCTTGTTGTTGAGCAGCCGGTCCGACGACAGCTCCACAGCAGCGGTGTAACCCAGCGGCGCGGCACCGGGGTTGACCGGCTGCCGCTGGTCGTGCTGGATCGCCTGCGGCCAGGCGGAACCGGTACGGGGGTCGACCGGCGGCGGCACCTGACCGGCATCGGGGGCGTGCGGACCGCCCCCCTGCGGCTGCCCGGGGTAGCCCTGTGGGGGCGTCTGCGGGGGAACACCGAGGTGCGGCGGCTGAGGCTGCGACTGCGGGGCCTGCGGCACCTGGGGCGGCTGCGGCGCGGAGGGGGCCGGAGGCTGGGGGAAGCCGTAGCCGCCGGGGGTGTCGGGGGCGGCGGGCGGCTGCGGGAAGCCGTAGCCGGGCTGGGGGCCGGGCGGGGGCTGCGGGAAGCCGTACCCGGCGGGGGGCTGGGCTTCGGCCGGGGGCGGCGGGGCCTGGGGCGGCTGCGGCGGCAACGGCGCGGAGGGGGCCGGAGGCTGGGGGAAGCCGTAGCCGGCGGGAGGTTGGGCTTCGGCCGGGGGCGGCGGGGCCTGGGGCGGCTGCGGCGCGGAGGGGGCCGGAGGCTGGGGGAAGCCGTAGCCGCCCGGGGTGTCGGGGGCGGCGGGCGGCTGCGGGAAGCCGTAGCCGGGCTGAGGGTCGGCCTGGGCGGCCACCGCGGGGTCCGGCTGCTGCTGCTGCGGCAGCGGCTGGGCGGGCCACTGCGCCGCCGGTGCGGGGGCCGCGGGCTGGTACGACGGCGGCAGCGGAGGCACCCCGCCCTGCGGAACCGGCGGAGGAGCCCAGGCGGGCGGGGCCGCGGTGGCGGGGGCGGCGGGGCCGTCCGTCGCC